>JAGBLC010000099.1 GCA_017635615.1 Prevotella sp. | reverse complement strand
CTTCAAGGAGGGCGCCATCGACATGGCATGGGAATATCTCGTCGATGTGCTGGGCCTCAACCCCAATGACCTCTACGTCACCGTCTTCGAGGGTGACCCGCACGAGGGACTGGCCCGCGACGACGAGGCTGAGCAGTACTGGCTGAAGCACGTTCCGGCCGACCATATCATCAATGGCAACAAGCACGACAACTTCTGGGAGATGGGCGATACCGGACCATGTGGACCATGCTCGGAGATTCACCTCGACTCGCGCCCGGCAGAAGAAAAGGCTAAGGTGGCTGGTCGCGACCTGGTAAACAAAGACGACCCACAGGTCATCGAGATATGGAACCTCGTCTTCATGCAGTTCAACCGCAAGGCCGACGGCTCGCTGGAGAAGCTCGCCATGAACGTCATCGACACGGGCATGGGCTTTGAGCGTCTCGTCCGTGCCATCCAGGGCAAGACGTCCAACTACGACACCGACGTCTTCCAGCCGATGATTCACGAGATAGAGCGCCTCTCGGGCATGAAGTATGGCCAGAAGGAAGACACCGATGTGGCCATGCGCGTCATCGCCGACCATATCCGCGCCGTCAGCTTCTCCATCGCCGACGGACAGCTGCCGGGCAATGCCAAGGCGGGCTACGTCATCCGCCGCATCCTGCGCCGCGCCGTGCGCTATGCCTATACCTTCCTCGGCCAGAAAGAGGCCTTCATGTTCCGCCTCGTGCCGATGCTCGTCCACGAGATGGGCGACGCCTATCCCGAGCTGAAGGCACAGCAGGAACTCATCACACGCGTCATCAAGGAAGAGGAGGATGCCTTCCTGCGCACCCTCTCCAACGGCATCAAGCTCATCAGCGAAGCGATGGACCGCCTGAAGGCTGAGGGAAAGAAGGAACTGGACGGCACGCAGGCCTTCCGCCTCTTCGACACCTACGGCTTCCCGCTCGACCTCACCGAGCTCATCTGCCGCGAGAATGGCTTCACTGTTGACGAGAAGCAGTTCCAGGCAGAGATGCAGAAACAAAAGGAACGCGCGCGTAATGCTGCCCAGGTGGAGAACTCCGACTGGGTGGAACTGGCTGAGGGCGAGCAGCAGTTTGTGGGCTACGACTACACCGAATACGAATGCCGCATCCTGCGCTACCGCAAGGTGACGCAGAAGAAGTCTGAGTATTTCGAGCTGGTGCTCGACTACACACCCTTCTATGGCGAGATGGGTGGACAGGTAGGCGACCAGGGCGTGCTCGTCAGCGAGTTTGAGACGGTAGACATCATCGACACCAAGCGCGAGAACAACCAGAGCATCCATATCGTCAAGCGGCTGCCCCAGCATCCCGAGGCTCCCTTCATGGCTTGCGTCGATACCGACAAGCGCGAAGCCAGCGCTGCCAACCACTCGGCTACGCACCTCTTGCACCACGCACTGAAGCAGGTCTTGGGCGACCATGTCGAGCAGAAGGGATCCTTTGTCAGTCCCGACACCCTGCGCTTCGACTTCTCCCACTTCCAGAAAGTCAGCGACGACGAGCTGCGCCAGGTGGAACGCATCGTCAACGATGCCATCCGCCAGGACATCCCCCTGCAGGAATACCGCGACACCCCCATCGAGGAAGCCAAGAAGCTGGGTGCCGTAGCCCTCTTCGGCGAGAAGTATGGCGACAAGGTGCGCGTCGTGCAGTTTGGCGACAGCGTTGAGTTCTGCGGTGGTATTCACGCCCACAGCACAGGCCATATCGGCATGTTCAAGATTGTGGGCGAGGCCAGCGTGGCTGCCGGTGTGCGCCGCATCGAGGCCAAGACAGGCCGCGAGTGCGAAGAGCTGATGTACAACATGGAGGATGCCATGCGTGCCATCAAGGCGCTGTTCAACAACGCCAAGGACCTGCAGGGCGCCATAGAGAAGTATATCAACGAGCACGATGCCATGAAGAAGCAGGTGGAGCAGTTCCAGGCCGAGGCCGTGAAGCGTATGAAGGAGAAGATCCTCGCCCAGCCGCGCATCATCGGCGGTGTGAAGGTGTTCACTGCCGTGCTGCCGCTGAAGCCCGAGGCTGCCAAGGACCTGGTCTTCAAGGTGCGCGCTGCCGAGCCGCAGCAGTCCATCTGTGTCGTCGGTTCTGTCTTCGACGGACGCCCGATGCTCAACGTCATCATCAGCGAAGACCTCGTGAAGGACCACGGTCTGAACGCCGGACAGCTGGTGCGCGAGGCTGCCAAACTGATGCAGGGCGGCGGTGGCGGTCAGCCTCACTTCGCTTCTGCCGGTGGTAAGAATCCCGACGGTGTGAGTGCTGCTGTCGACAAGGTCGTCGAACTGGCTAACCTCGGCTAACCCTTAACACCCAACACCCAAGAGTTCCGTCTCTTACTAGGCGGATTCCATCCGCCTCTCAACCCTCATCACCCAAAAGAATGAAAAAGCTGATATTCATATTGTTCGTTCTCCTGACCGTCAATGCGACGGCTCAGGAGAACGACCAGCCCTTGCAGCGAGGGCGCGTAACGACCAACGGCCTGCTCGACAACTGGTTCGTCCAGGCCGGAGTGCAATGGAACGAGAATGGCACATGGAAGCCCTTCCAAGGCAAGCTGGCCCTCGGCAAATGGTGGGCACCGTCCATCGGCACACGGCTCGCCCTGACAGGCATGAAGGGCAACACCATTGTTCCCTATATGTCGTACATCACCGAAGGCGGATGCTATGAAGTTTACGGGAGAGACGACTTCACACAGTTCACCCTCTCGGGCGATGTCCTCTTCAACCTGAGCAACATGGTGATGGGCTACAATGAGGAACGCCTCTGGAACCTCATCCCCTTCTGCGGACCGGCCATAGCGCGCAACTGCTCATCCGACAAATATGTCTTAGGGCTGCAGCTGGGCCTGCTCAACACCTTACGGCTGAGCCGTCGACTCGCTGCCAACATCGAAGTGGGCTGGCAGCGGCTCGAACCCTCGTTCACGGGTTGTACGGCAACCTCCGGCTGGGGCAGTCACGCACGCCGCTTCTATGCTGAGGTAGGCCTCACGCTCAACATCGGCAAGCATACGGGCTGGCAGAAGGCTCCCGACGTGGAGGCCATCCACCACTCGTACGAGGCAGAGATAGAGGCGCTCAATGCCCAGCTCGAAGATGCCAACGCCGAGATAGAGCGCTTGACAAACGGAGAATCTGTCGAACCGGTCGAACCGGCTGAATAAGTATTGCTGACAAAGGAGCAAAGTTTTTTCAAAAAAGTTGTTAAGAAATTTGGTTGTTTCGGAAAAACAACGTACCTTTGCACCCACTTTCCGAAGCAAGGGCGTTTAGCTCAGCTGGTTTAGAGCATCTGCCTTACAAGCAGAGGGTCGGCGGTTCGAATCCGTCAACGCCCACCAAACGATAAGCTGACAGCACTGGTCAAACAGGCTGTCAGTTTTTTTGTGCCTGTTCGCGATGAGCCTTCCCCACCTCCTTTCAGTTTTTGAGACAATCTGCAAGGACTCCCCTACCACCCTTCCTTGTTTTATTTGAGACTATCTGCAAGGCGTCTTCTCCCCCCGTTTTGAAGGCTATCAGGCCCTCGTTTTAGGTGCTACTCAACAGAAACAACGACCATTCCAGCGTTTATATTAGTTATACAATTCGCAGTCGCCAGAAAATTTTAAGTCATTGATTTCCAACGCAAAGCACCCAGACACACGCACAAAAATCTTTATACAACCATTATTATTATATGCCCGCGCGTATATAATACGTAACTTTGCACCGAAATTTCAACACAACTTATTTTACGTAAAATGAACAAATCAAAAATCAAAACAATTCTTATCGCCCTGCTGTTCGCCTGCACGGCCAACAGCGCATGGGCTATCGAAGTAGTGGATGGCATCTACCAGATTGGGACGGCTGACCATCTTATTGAGTTTGCCGGAATCGTAAACGGTGGTGAAAACAATGCAAATGCAGTATTAACAGCTAACATTGACATGTCAGGTAAATCATGGACACCTATCGGTGATAACGAACATCGGTATATTGGTACATTTGATGGACAGTTCCACATGATTGATAATCTTGTGTATGAAGGAGGCGAAAAAGTTGGTATTTTCGGAGTCGTCAATGGCGGTTGCACCATCAAGAATCTGATAGCAGGCCCCAACAACAGCATAAAGGGAACTTCCAAAGTTGGTGGCATTATCGGATGCTCTGACGGTTCAGGTTGGGTGATACTTGAGAATGTTGGTCACGAAGGCTATGTTGAAGGCACCGGCAATAACTGTTGCTGCATCATCGGTGTTGTGATGAATGGCGGT
>JAGBLC010000098.1 GCA_017635615.1 Prevotella sp. | reverse complement strand
CGCAGCAACGGCGATGTCTACCAGGACGGGCGCCGCGTGGGTGAGATACGCTCCAACGGCGACATCTATAAGGACGGGCGCCGCGTGGGCTACGTCACCAATATGCAGAAGCCGCAGTGGGCCGCCATCATCTACTTCTATGGCTTCTTCAATTTCTAAAAAGGAAATGGAATTGGTGTCGAATTATCGTTATTATCGTTATTCTCGTTATTAACGTTATTATCGCAAATAAATAAAATCATGTTGGCTCTCTTCACAGGAAGCTTCGACCCCTACACCATTGGCCACGCCGACATCCTGCGTCGCGCATTGCCGCTGTTCGACCGGATAGTCATCGCCATCGGCGTGAACGAGCGCAAGCAGTATATGCTCACGGCCGAGGAGCGTCGGCGTGCCATCGAACAACTCTACAAAGACGAGCCGAAGGTGAGCGTCACAACCTATAGCGACCTCACTGTCGACTTGGCTCAGCGCTTGGGCGCGCACTATATCATAAAAGGTGTGCGGTCCATGAAGGATTTCGAGTACGAACGCGAGCAGGCTGACATCAACCGCCAGCTGTCGGGCATAGAGACGCTGCTGCTCTTTGCATCGCCCGAGCTCGCCAGCGTCAGCTCGTCGATGGTGCGCGAGCTCGCCCACTTCGGCAAGGATGTCTCCGCCTTCCTCCCCCCAAAAATTACAATCCCCCAAAGTAATGTCTGAACTCCTGAACTCCTGAAACTCCTGAACTCCTAAAGAAATGTCTGAACTCCTGAACTCCTGAACTCCTGAACTCCTAAAAGAATGATTACCTACAACGCAGAGGGCATCGCAATGCCAAAGATTCGTCGCCGAGACACAACAGCCTGGATTCGCCAAGTGGCTGCCAGCTATGGCCGCCAAGTGGGTGATGTGGGCTACCTCTTCGTCAACGACGAACGTATCCTCGAAGTGAACAACGAATATCTCGGTCACGACTATTACACCGACATCATCACCTTCGACTACGACGAAGGTGACACCATCCATGGTGACATTGTCATCTCGTTAGACACGGTGCGCTCGAATGCCGAGAAGTATGGCAAGCCATACGACGAAGAGCTTCACCGCGTCATCATCCACGGCATCCTTCACCTCTGCGGCATCAACGACAAAGGTCCCGGCGAGCGCGAAAAGATGGAGGCAGCAGAGAACCGCGCACTCCAACTGATTAAAAAGTGAAAAGGAAAATGAAATTGAATAAGGACAATATGAAAAAAGCAATCGTTTATGTGCTGATGGCCATGATGATGACCGTCAGCGTGACAGCCTGGGCGCGAACCGCCAAAGACGACGTGATGACACGTCAGTCCGACGGCACTTATGTCGTAAACACCACCACGCTCTGCGCTGATGTGGAAGGCTATCGCGGCACGACGCCGCTGAAGGTCTACATCAAGAGTGGCAAAGTGGTCAAGGTGGAAGCCCTGCGCAACCAAGAGACGCCGAAATACTTCGTCCGCGTGAAGCAACAGATGCTCGACAAGTGGAACGGCAAGAAGGTGCAGAAAGCCGAGAAGATGCAGGTGGATGCCGTCACGGGAGCCACCTTTTCCAGTGAAGCTGTGAAGCAGAACGTGCGAGCCGCCCTGCACTACTACCAGAAGCACAAAAAGTAATGTCTGAACTCCTGAACTCCTGAAAAAATGCCCGAACGCAAGCAGATAACATTCGACCTCTTCGTCAGAGGGTTCCTCGCGGTGGTGATCGTCGTGGGCGTGCTGTTGCTCCTGAAACGCCTCAGCAGCGTCTTGCTGCCCTTCTTCGCAGCATGGCTCATCGCCTACATCCTGTTCCCGTTAGTGAAGTTTTTCCAGTATAAGTGCCGGCTGCGCTATCGTATTGTGGGCATCCTCCTGGCCTTTGTCGTCACAGGCTTGGTGCTGACGGCCGCTTTCTGGCTCGTCGTGCCGCCGCTCATCAGCGAGGGATGGCACGTCAAAGACCTCCTTCTCGACTATCTTCAGAACAAGGTGATGCTATCCAACATCCCACAGCAGATACAGCAATGGGTACAGGAGAACATCACTACGAAGCAGATAGAGGGCATCGTGACGCAGGAAGGCTTCATCACAAGCGTCAAGGAAGCCGTTCCGAAGATATGGGGCGTCATCACACAGTCGTTCGGACTCATCGGCAGTCTGTTGTCGCTGACAATGGTAGTCCTCTATACCTTATTTATATTATTAGACTATGAGAAGATCTCGAAAGGCTGGGTAGGCCTGCTGCCACAGCGTTGGCGCCCCTTCTGCGTGCAGCTGGTGGCCGATGTCGAAGAAGGCATGAACAAGTATTTCCGCGGTCAGGCCCTTGTGGCTTTCCTGGTGGGCGTGCTCTTCAGCATCGGGTTCCTCATCATCGGATTTCCGCTGGCCATTCCGTTGGGCATGTTCATCGGACTGCTCAACATGGTGCCCTACCTGCAGACCTTGGGCTTCATTCCCACCATCCTGCTGGCCATCGTGAAAGCTGCCGAGACGGGGCAGAACTTCTGGGGCATCCTCCTCCTGGCGCTGTTGGTCTTTGCCGTGGTGCAGACCATCCAGGACACCTTCCTCGTGCCGAAAATCATGGGAAAGGTGACGGGGCTCAACTCAGCCATCATCCTCCTTTCACTATCCATCTGGGGGTCGCTCCTCGGTATGCTCGGCATGATCATCGCCCTGCCGATGACCACACTGCTGCTCAACTACTATCAGAAATACGTGGTGAAGAAATCCTGACAAACCCATAAAAAACCGAATAAACATGAAACGATACCTACTGGGCCTCCTGGCCTTCATGACCATCATGCCATCGGCCATGGCCGACGACGAAGCAAACGGCCTGCAAGCCGCCTTCACGGCACAAGGTTCGCAAGTGGTCTACTACCAGATGGGATGGGACTCTCCCGACGAGGCTGCCCTCTGGACATACAGCCGCCAGGCATCTGGCAACTTCAGCTGGCACTTGGAGGAGAACACACCCTACACCGGTCAGCCAGCCTTCAGCAGCATCGACCCCGAGAGCCACTACTCGCTCTGCGTCAGGTATAGCAACTACGACACACAGAACGAGCTGACCACCTCGCCGGCAGTCGCCGTGCTGCCCAACTCCTCACTCGAATTCTACGCCTGTTTCCGTTCGGTATTCCTCGTCTATGCCGACTGGAAATTCCGCATCACCGACACCGACAGTGGCGAATTGCTCCTCGATTGGAGCGCCTTCCGCTGGGCACAAGAGCAGGCGTTTACCGGTCCGTCGTGGCAGAAGCTGTCGTTCGACCTCTCCGACTATGCCGGGAAGAACGTCAACTTCTCCTTCCTTTATACCGGCCCGGGCGGCGAAGACCTGGCCATCGACGGCCTGCGTCTCTATCAGCAAGCCGACGATGAGGTGGCCAGTGTCACCATCGACGAGGGCGACGAAGTGGTGTTCGTCGATACATCCCTGGGCAATCCCACCTCGTGGCTATGGACTTTCGAGGGCGGACAGCCCGCCACTTCTTCCGAGCAGTACCCCACGGTGGTCTATCCCACAGCCGGAACGTACAGCGTAACGCTCACCATAGGGCGCGACGACGAGACATCGACCCTCACCCGCGAGGGCTATGTCAACGTGGTGGCACAGGCTCCGCAGGCCCTTATCGGGCTGCCCACCAACGGCTACCTCTCGCCCTGGACGGCACTGTTCATCCCGACGGAGACAACGGTGCAATACAACGACCTCTCTTCCGGGCAGCCTACCTCGTGGCACTGGACCTTCCAAGGCGGCGATCCTGCTGAGAGCAACGAGCAACACCCCTTAGTGACCTATCACGACGAGGGCGTCTATGGCATGACGCTACAAGTGAGCAACACCGCAGGAACGTCCGACGACTTCATGAAAGACGCCATCCAAGTGGGTGGCGAGCAATATATCTGGAACATCGGAATCGACGAATACGATCTGATGGGCGAGATAGCCCTTGGCTGGTATGGCTTTTATGCCGGCACCAACTGGCTGGGCATGGAGCGCTTTGCCGAGCATTTCGAGGCACCGCATGCTGAGGGAGCCACCATCAGCGAGGTGCAGGTGTACTTCGACGGCACACAGACGGTAAGCCCCAATGCCGAGATAGCCGTACAGCTATGTCGTGAGAATGCCTCGGGAGAACCAGGCGATGTGCTGGGCGAGACCAGCATCCTGGCAAGCGAGATAGCCTACAACGAGACAACCATCGTACCCACGACGTTCCGTTTCGACGAGCCCATCGCTGTCGGCGAGCCTTTCTTCGTCGTCATCGGACCCTTCCCCAACAACACCGATGAGAAGACGGGCAAGACCGATGC
The DNA here is from genome assembly GCA_017635615.1 of Prevotella sp. GTDB lineage: Bacteria > Bacteroidota > Bacteroidia > Bacteroidales > Bacteroidaceae > Prevotella. The sequence continues at coordinate 10,823 of JAGBLC010000098.1, read as the reverse complement.
CATCAGCATCCTCGCCGTCAGGCGTGATGCCGGACAGAAGTCGACCACCTGGCACCTCCTTGAAGACGAAGACCCGCGTACCTTCGAGCGACTGGGCACCTTCCAATGGTTTGAGAACACCGACGACCCCATCTCGCTCTGTGTCACACCGCTGCTCGCTTATCCGTCGGCAACACCTTCGTCCATCACTCTTCAAACTTCCGAAGAACCCCTTCAACCAGCTGCCTTCAGCCGTCAACACACCGTCTACGACTTGCAGGGCCGCTGTATCAACACCTCTTCATTGAGGCCTGAAGGAGCTTCGCATCGAGGTATCTTCATCGTTCGCAACAGCGACGGCACCATCACCAAAGTGGCCAAACGATAATCAAAAAAGCCGCACCCACTACTCGTCGCTTATCTTTGACGCATGCCATCGGTAGTTAGCGTCAAGGATGTCGCGCTGAGGCTGGTTGTAGTTGAAGTCGATGCCCGCCAGGTGGAACAACAGGTAGGCCACATCGTCGATGCAGAAAGGCTTATTGGCCGCGCTGCGGAGCTTCTGCACGAGAGCCGGATGGCGGTGAGCAAAAATGTCGCTATACCATACGACGAAGGGCACCTGAAACACATTGTCGAGTGTTTCGGGTGTCTGGTCGTCGCCGAAATAGCGTCCGAAGAAGTGGTTCGGTCCGTCGTAAACTTGTTCGCCATGATCGGAGAGATAGACGACGACGGCGTCGCGATGCATGAAACGTTGCAGAATCAGCCCCACCGCATGGTCGTTGTAGCGCGTGGCATTGTCGTAGTCGGCCACCCGCTGCCGCTCCTGTTCGTCGAGGTCGTTGCGCTTGATGTCGCTGGCCTTGAAAACAGCGAACGTCTCGGGGTAGCGCTGTCGGGCATCGAAGTGCTGTCCCATCAGGTGGATGATGTTGAGCGACTTAGGCTGAACGCCGAAACGGGCAGCATAATGACTGACGAAGTCGGCATCGAAGGCCATCGTCGTGTCGTTGCGGAAGCTGAAACACTGGCTGTTGATGGGTTGCGGATTGAGAAAATAGCCGCAACTGTAGTCGAGCGAACCGCCCGACGACCGTGTGTACTGGTTGTCGAAATAACGCACATCATAATTGGCTTTCCTGAAGACGGCGGGCATCAGCACATAGGGCTGCTGCTCGCCAGACCGGCTGTTGCAGCTCTTCAGCGAGAAGATGTAGCGCATGGCCGATGCCGTAGCATTGGTGGGCGTGGTGGCTCGGCTGAAGACGACGAGGCGGCCCGACGCCCGCTGGTTGTCGAGACAGGGTGTTGTGGGCAGCGGGTAGCCATAGAGGCTGGCATGATGCTTGTTGAACGATTCGCCCACCACGAGCACCACCACGGGAGCCTCTTCCTTTTTCGGCGAACGGCTGATGCGGATGTTGGCCAGCATCCGCTCCATATCTTCTATCTCATGGTGTTTGTCGGCAACAAAACGAATGTCGCTGGCCAGCTCGTTCAGCGTGTTTCTGCCCACGGGGAAGGGTAGCCGAATGAAGGGCAGCGCCACACCGACAGCCACGACGAGCATGCCGACGGCCAGTAGCACTCGCTGTTTGGTGCGCTCATGCCGCTCTCTTCTTCGCGAACTGCTGCCCAAACCAGGAGTCAGATAGCGGCTTGAGGCGACTGCCGACTTCGGTTTTCTGCCAGTCACCAGCCTCAGCAGCAGCAACAAAAAGGCGATTGTCGCTGCCAAGGCAGCTATGGGCCAGGGCTTCAGCAGGTAGGTCTGCGCAAACTCCAAGGCTTCTTTTCCCGATGTCTGCAGTACCAACGTGAGGATGCCCGGATCGAAACGCGAGCCGAACCTGACGTAAGTGAAGGTCTCCACCGCGAAGAGCACCACCAGGAGGGTGGTCAGCAGATCACGCACGACGTTGCTCCAGCGGCTCGCCCACATCATCAACAGGCTGTAGGCCAGCGCGTTGAGCGTAGCTGTGGCGAAGAGTGTCTTGGCGAAGTGGTGCGGTTCGTAGCCGGCGGGCACGCTCATCAGCAGCGTGGCGACAATGACAAACAGCAGGTCGTTTTTCTTCATGTCCCTTCGTTTTTTGTTGCAAAAATAATAGAATCTGTGCAGATACACAAACTTTTCCTTCTTTTTTTTCGATTGTCGCTGCAGGAAACGATCGGGCCATCGCCCGTGCAACGTCGCAGTAAAAGATAATTCTGAGAGAATTTCATCGTCGGCCAGCGTCTCTGTCGGAGAAGTATCAGCCCCCATTTTTTTTGTAACACCCAGCACCACGGCAAGAGAGGTTGCTTTTATAGAAAAGTTTACAATTTGCATACATTGCCTACATTAAGGACAATAGGCTGATTTATAGCATCTTAGTCTATGTAGGCAAATGTGTAGGCAATGTAGGATGAAACTATAATCCCTATTAATGACTAACGTATAGTCGAGTCAACGTGAAATAAAAATAAGTTATAATATGCATTCCCGACATGGGAACATGGCATTCCCATACTGGGAATATAGTATTCCCAAAATGGGAACAAGGTATTCCCAAGTTGGGAATAAAGGCAATCGACTGAAGAACGTCTGTTTGTTCTGTAGAGATTAGGTAGAGGAAAGATAGAGGATTGGTAGAGGATAAGTAGAGGAATAGTAGAGGTTAAGTAGAAGTAAAAATAAGAAGAGACATGCGCAAGACCCCAGAAAATAGGCAACTTTGCAGGCAAATGGCCATGATTTAGTAGAGGTAGAAGCAAAAAAACAATTCATCTGTACGGAAATGCATGACACCCCCTCTACTTTTTGTGGGTAACCACTCATGCCGTGGTAAACGGAGTAGAGTTACTTTTTTGCAGAAAAATGCAAAAAAAAACTATTTTGTTTTCATGAAATGCTAAATTTTCATTACCTTTGCACACTAAAGAAGTTCGTGTCCGAAAAAATGACGACACGACAGACTGACACAATGTATTAATAATTATGTAAAAAGACGAAAAATTTATGAAGAAGATTCTTGTTGTTATGTTGCTTGCCGTAGCCTTCAGCACGCAGGCATCGGCTCAGGAAGAGAGCAAATGGACGCTGAACACGCGCGCCTGGTCGACCAACTATTTCACCACGATGATCTATGGTGCAGTCGAAACGGCTGCGAAAGAATTCCTTTTCGATGGTAATTTCTCCGACTCGCTGTGGGCAGAGCGCCTCATTCCGTCGGTCGATTTGGTATTCCCCGTAGGTATGGGAAAGAAGGGATTCGAGGGGAACGACATCTACGGACCCTATCACCGCGCCTTCGGCAACCCGCTGAAGCATATCGGCGACTATGCCATCGGTGCCGACGTGTCGTTCAAGCCGTCGTTCGTAGGCGTGTATGCCGGAGCCTATTTCAAGAGTCAGGAGGTGGTCTACAAGGAGATCAACAACAATCTTCGTGGCTTCTTCTTCCAGCCGAGGGCCGGTATCATCCTGGGAAACCGTTCCGCTTCGTTAGAGGCCGGTGTGTTCTACGATGCCGTGACGGGCTGTAAGAGCTCGGCCTTCGAGACCAGCAAGAAGATGCTGAAGAGCGGACTCGGACTTGACTTCGCTATCTCCCACTCGCCCGAGAAAAGAAACTCGAAGACGATGCTGCAGTTCTCCATGCCTCTGCACAACTTCTTCGACACGAGCTATCCCGGCCTGCAGGGCGTGAAGCGCAAGGTGGGCTACATCATGCTTACCGAGCGCGTCTACCTTTAAACAACGGTAAACGGACGGAAAGCATAAAGACACTGACTAACGACGACACGTACAGATGACGAAAATGGACAAACTGAAGGATGTGATGAAGTCGCTGCAGACACGGTCGGCACTGGCTATCATCATCACGGCAGCCGTACTGATAGAAGGTACGTCGGCCGTGCAGTATTGGTTTGCCCAGAAAAGCATCCGCAAAGAGGTGCAGCACAGGGCCGAGACAGAGCTGCGCGTCAAGACGTTGGAGATACAGCGGGTGATGGTTTCGGTGGAAGCGGCCGTGACCAACACGGTGTGGGCCGTAGAGAAGAACATCGGCGACATCGACGCCGCCACGGCCATCACACAGCGACTGGTACAGCTCAACGACGCCATCGTTGGCTGCTCCATCGGATTCATACCCAACTACTTCTCGCAGCACGGCAGGTGGTTTGAGCCCTACGTGCTGGAGAAGGCCGACGGCAGCTGCGAGAAACGACAGATAGGGTCGGCACAACACGATTATCTGAAGGCCGAATGGTTCGAAAAACCGCTGCAGAGCAATGCACCCTATTGGTCGGAACCCTACTTCGACGATGCCGGCGCAAGGATGATGCTCTGCACGTATGGCGTACCGATACACGATGCCACAGGGCGCATCATCGCCATCTTGGGAGCCGATGTGTCGCTCGACTGGCTGAGCCAGGTCATCAATTCGCAGAAGATCTACCCCTCGTCGTACAACCTGATGATTTCGCGCAAGGGGCAGATCATGGCATGCCCGGTGGAAAGCCTGGTACTGAAGCAGAGCATCCAGGAGGCTACCTCGCGCATGAACGACACGGCCATGAACAGCATCAACCGCCAGATGATGGCTGGCAACAGCGGACAAACCACCGTCGTCGACGACAACGGGCAGAAGAACTACGTGTTCTATGCCCCCATCGAGAAGGATGCGCTGGGATGGTCGATGGCCGTCGTTTGCTCCGACAAGGAGATTTACGGCAACCTTCGGCAGGTGGGATTCTGCCTCTTCTTGATGATGCTCGCCGGACTGACCCTGATGGGCTTCATCATCTACCGCACCATCAAGGGGTTCAAGCACTTGGAGGAGGTCAATGCCTCGAAAGCCAGCATCGAGAGCGAACTGAAGATAGCCAGCGGCATACAGATGGCCATGCTGCCCAAGATGTTCCCGCCATATCCCGACCGCGACGATATCGACATCTACGGACTGCTGACACCGGCCAAAGCGGTGGGAGGCGACATCTTCGACTTCTACATCCGCGACGAGAAGCTGTTCTTCTGCATCGGCGATGTGTCGGGCAAGGGCGTACCGGCTTCGCTCGTCATGGCTGTCACAAAGGCGCAGTTCCGGACCATCTCTACTCACGAGGCCATGCCCGACCGCATCATCTCGGCTCTCAACGGTACGATGGCGGAAGCCAACGAATCGAACATGTTTGTGACGCTCTTCGTCGGTGTGCTCGACTTGCCGACAGGCCGACTGCGCTACTGCAATGCAGGACACGACGCTCCGATGCTCATCAACGGACATGTACGGCGGCTCAGATGCCAGTCGAACATCCCAGTGGGCATCATGGCCGACTGGCAGTTCGTTGGCGAGGAGACCATCATCACTCCGCAGACAACCATCTTCCTCTATACCGATGGCCTCTCGGAAGCTGAGAATGCTGAGTACCAGCAGTTTGGAAAGACGCAGATAGCCGACTATCTCAACACGGCCGACCGCAGGCCCTTTCAGCTCGTCAGGGGGATGGTAGAGGCGGTGCACCTCTTCGTGGGCGATGCCGAACAGAGCGACGACCTGACGATGCTCGCCATCCGCTATACACGACAGCAGCTCGACGTCACGCTCCAGAAGTCGCTTACGCTCAGCAACGATATTCAGGAGGTGCCTCGACTGGCTGCCTTTGTCGACGAGGTGTGCGAGGCCCTGAACTTCGATATGTCGCAAACGATGAATATCAACCTCGCCATCGAAGAGGCCGTGGTCAACGTGATCAACTACGCCTATCCTCCAGGCACAAAGGGTGACATCGGCATAGAGGCCGTTGCCAACGATGAACGGCTGAAGTTTATCATCACCGACAGCGGAAAACCTTTCGACCCCACTACGAGGGCCGAGGTGGACACTTCGCTACCAGCTGAGAAACGCGACATCGGCGGACTGGGCATTCATCTTGTGCGCCGTCTGATGGACACCATCAACTATGAGCGGCTCAACGGTCAGAACGTGCTGACTCTCAGAAAGAAACTCAAACAAAATAATCAATAAAAATACTTATGAATACAATTATCAGAGAAGAAAACAACGACCTGGTGGCCTACTTCGAGGGGCGACTGGACACAACGGCAGCATCGCAGACAGCTAAAGACGTGATGCCCCTGAACGACTGCATCGGACACAACATCATCCTCGACTGCACTCAGCTGGAGTATATCTCGTCGAGCGGACTGCGTATCTTCCTCAATATCCTGAAAAAGGCCAAGCCGCTGGGCAGCCACGTCTATGTGAGAGGGCTCAACGACGACCTCCGCGAGGTGTTCAATATCACTGGCTTCACCAATCTCTTCGAATATTCTGAAGCCTAACCTCCTGAAAAAAATGCTCATCAGCAAGACTGACAACAACGGACAGGTGACGCTGACCCTGAAGGGAAGGCTCGACACCACTTCGGCAACGAAGGCCAACGACGAGATAAAGCGCCTGTTGGACGCATGCAGCGACATACGCCAGCTGACTTGCGATGCCTCGCAGTTGGAATACATCTCCAGCTCGGGGCTGCGCATCCTGCTCTCACTGTCGAAGCACTACCCCAACTTCAGCATCGTGGAGGTCAGCGCCGACGTCTATCAGGTACTCGACGTGACGGGGTTCACCAAGATAATGACTGTCGAGAAAGCCTTACGCCACCTGTCGATAGAGGGATGCGAGCTCATCGGCATAGGTGGAGTGGGCGAGGTGTACCGCATCGACGGCGATACCATCATCAAAGTGTTCCGCGAAGGAACGACACTCGAGGAAGTCCGAAAGGAAATCAATCTGTCGAAGGAGGCCTTCATCATGGGCATGCCGACGGCTATCTCGTTTGATGTCGTCATGGTGGGCAGCCGCTACGGGCTGGTCTACGAGCTGCTGAGGGCCGACACGCTGAGCGTCTGTGTGGCACGACATCCCGACCAGGTAGACCACTATGCACGGCTTTATGCCAACCTCTTCCGTCAGATGCACGCCATCCATGTGCCACGGGAGAGCCTGATTCCCAGTGCCGTAGCTCACGAGGAATGGGCCATCAGGCACATCAGCCGATACTTCGACAGCAAGAGTATCGACCTGATGCTGCAGATCGTGCAGGCTGTCCCGAAAGGCGACAGGCTGCTCCACTGCGACCTGCAGACGAAGAACGCCATGATGCAGAACGGCGAACTGATGCTCATCGACATGGGCGAACTGGGCTACGGTCACCCCTTGACCGACTTGGCGCATGCCTATTCGGCCATGGTGACGCTCGTGGGCGACTACGAGAAGATTATCGGTATGCCGCAAGAGTTGGGCATACAACTGTGGGAACGAGCCATCGGCTATTATTTCGAAGGACTGCCGACGGAGATGGTCAATCACCGTAAGGCTCAGATAGAAGTGGTGTCGACCATCAGAAACTTCAGCTGGCTGTCGCTCTCCGACTCCTTCCCCGACGAACTGATACGCCAGTGCGTACAGCTTTTCGACCAGCGAGTGGCATCGCGAAAGGACTATATCCTCGACGTATGCAGCACGCTGACGGATTGGGAACTACTCTGAGGTTTCTGCCTCGTCGCTCTCCGGTAACTTGAACGACAGGGGGATGGAATACCTCACGTTCACCGCTTGACCCTTGTGTTGGCCTGGATTCCAGCGCGGCATAGCCATCACCAAACGCAAAGCTTCGGCATCCAGCTCTGGATGGACGCTCTTCAGCACCTTGGCATCGCGAACAGCTCCGCTCTTGTCGACAATAAACTCTACGACGACGCGACCTTCAATGCCCTCGCTGTAGCATGTAGGAGGATATGTCATGTTTTCGCCAAGCCAACTGGCCAGGGCTGGAAAACCTCCCGGAAACTGTGGCATCTGATCGATAACATCACGATAGACCATTTCGCGCTCCAATGTGTCTGTTGCGAATACATGGCAATCGGCCTTCTCCTGCTCGATGCTGATGCGGGGATGGGCAAAGGTCATGGCGGCCAGCATACTCATGGCCAGCAGTACGCATGTTCTGTGATACTGCCTGCTAAAAGTCTTTTCTTTCTTCATCATAATATCTTGTTGTTAATAGCTGGTTGCAAAGTAACGAAATAATACGGATTTATCACAATATCTTTGGTTAATAAGAATTAAATGCAATGAATTTGTCACCATCTCCATTTACACGATATGGCGGCCTGATAGTTGCCTATGGGCCATGTATGGGTTAATAATGAATAAATCTTACGCTCGTTTCTCCGATTAATCCTTTTTTATTCGTACCTTTGCAAATTGAACCAATTGATAAGGATTTAATATGCAAGAGACAAGACAAAACCGTATAGCACGACTGCTGCAGAAAGAGCTCAGCCTCATCTTCCAGAGCCAGACACGCATGATGCGAGGCGTCATGGTGTCGGTGACACGCACACGCATCAGTCCCGACCTGAGCATCTGCACCGCCTATCTGAGTATCTTCCCCTCCGAACGGGGCGAAGAGATCATCAACAACATCAATGCCAACGCCCAGACCATACGCTACGAACTGGGGACACGTGTCAGAAACCAGCTGCGCATCATTCCCGAGCTGCGCTTCTTCATCGACGACTCGCTCGACTACATAGAGCATATCGACGAACTCCTTAAGAAATGAATACCTCTTTTTATATTGCACGGCGTTACCTCTTCTCGAAGAAGAGCACCAACGTCATCAACATCATCAGTGCCATCTCTGTTGTAGGAGTGGCTGTGGCCACGATGGCATTGGTGGTGACACTGAGCGTCTTCAATGGTTTCCACGACATGGTGGCCTCGTTCTTCACGGCCTTCGATCCGCAACTGAAGATAACGCCCACACAGGGAAAGACGGCGCCCGCCGACGATCCTGTTCTCACACAGATACGCCAACTGCCGCAGGTGGATGTCGCTACAGAGTGTGTCGAGGACAATGCCTTGGCCGTCTATGGCGAGCAACAGGCAATGGTGGTGGTGAAAGGTGTTGACGACAACTTCTCTGAACTGACGCATATCACGGAGATTCTCTATGGCGACGGCAACTTCGAGCTGCAGGCTGCCAACTTGCAATTTGGCGTGCCGGGCATAAGGCTGGCACAGCAGATGAACCTCACGGCACACTGGCAAGACTATCTGAAGATCTATGCTCCGCAACGTGAGGGGCAGCTCGACATGATGGATCCTACCAGTGGTTTCGTAGAAGACTCATTGCTGTCGCCGGGTGTGGTGTTCGCTGTGAAGCAAGGCAAGTACGACCGCAACTACATCATCACCTCTATCGGCTTCGCTCGCGGACTGTTCGGACAGCAGGGAATGCTCTCCTCGCTCGAACTACGCCTGAAGTCTGGCAGCGACATCGATGCCGTGAAGAAGCAGATGCGACAGATAGCGGGTACGAAATACGAGGTGAACGACCGCTTCGAGCAGCAGGCTGACACCTTCCGCATCATGAAGGTGGAGAAGTTCATCGCCTACATCTTCCTGACGTTCATCCTCATTGTGGCCTGCTTCAACATCATCGGCTCCCTCTCAATGCTCATCATCGACAAGAAAGACGATGTCGTCACGCTGCGCAACCTTGGAGCCAGCGACAAGCTCATTTCGCGCATCTTCCTCTTCGAAGGACGCATGATTTCTGTCATCGGAGCCGTCTTCGGCATCCTCGTCGGTCTGCTCCTGTGCTGGCTGCAGCAACGCTACGGACTGGTCTCGTTAGGACAGTCGAGTGGCAGCTTCGTCGTCGAGGCCTATCCTGTGAGCGTCCATCCTACGGACATCGTCATCATCTTCCTCACCGTCGTGGCCGTTGGTTTCGCTTCGGTGTGGCTGCCGGTAAGGAACTTTGCAAAGTAAAGAAGGAACGACTTCTTTCTCTGATAATGAAGAAAAGGGTCGACGTGATTTGGGAAACGAATTAAGACAAAGTATGACACGAGAGCAGAATTGGAAACGGATAGTTGCCGACACCTTCCAACAATGGTGTTGGCTGGTTGAAGTCTGGTTGGCGTTCGTTGTAGCGTTTGTGCTGGCCAAGCCTTGCTTCATGCTCTATCAGGCGTCAGCGCAACAATTCACTGGCAGCGATGTGATAAGCGTAGTAGGTCACGGGTTGTCGCTCGATCTTTCAACATCACTCTATTTCATCCTGTTGCCCTACCTCGTCGTGTTGTTGGGCCGGTTGGTACCCTTGTTGCCAAAAAAGGGACAGATGGGCTGCTTCCGGCTTTTCCGTATCATTCTGCGCTGCTATTTCGCCATAGCTTCCGTACTCGTGGCCGTTGCCATCGTTGTAGACACCAGCCTCTACGAGTTCTGGGGATTCAAGCTTGATGCTTCCGTGCTGCAGTTTCTTGACGGAACGGGACATGCACTGACAAGCGTTTCGGCGGGTTACGTCGCACTACGCATCGCTGCCATACTTGTCATTGCCGGCTTTTTGTTCGTCGTTTTCTCGAAACTCACGATACTCCCCAAAAACGACCAACCCCTCAAGCAATCAATCCCCCATCCTCTCAACCCCTCACCCTCGAAAGCTCAACTTGGTCGTGCAAGCAGCGGCTCTGCCGATGCCCACCCCCAAAAACGACCAAGCACCCAAACAATCTCCTTCGTCCTCACACTCCTCCTCCTCCCTCTCATCATTATCGGCCTACGGGGCGGCACGAGTGTATCGACGACCAACGTGGGGCAAGTGTATTTCTCGCAGAATCAGTTCCTCAACCATTCGGCTGTCAACCCCGTTTTCTCGTTCCTTTCCTCCATTGGCAAGTCGACCAGCGACATCCCCGCCTATCGCTTCTTCAACGACGAAGAACTGCCGAAAGACCTCTTCCTTACTCCCCACAGTCCTGTAATCAGCTG
>JAGBLC010000097.1 GCA_017635615.1 Prevotella sp. | reverse complement strand
GGGTGTTGACCTCGTCGTACATCGTGAGCGGCGCGTTCTGCGAGTAGCGTAGGTTGTCCTGCGTGAAGGTGTTGTAGACACCGCGCGAGAGGGCCTCTTCGTCTTCGAAGCCCGTCCACACCTGCTGTCCTTTCTCACCGTGGATGATGGCAGTGCCCGTGTCCTGGCAGAAGGGCAGTACGCCCTTGCAGGCCGTTTCGGCATTGCGGAGGAACTGCAGGGCCACATACTTGTCGTTCTCACTGGCCTCGGGGTCGCTGAGCACCTGGGCCACCTGCAGGTTGTGCTCGCGGCGCAGCATGAACTCAACGTCGTGGAAGGCCTGCTGGGCCAGCAGCGTGAGTGCCTCGGGCGACACCTTCACTATCTCGTGGCCTTCAAACTCGCTGGTTGTCACTCCCTCCTTCGTCAGGAGGCGATACTCCGTCTTGTCCTCGCCGAGCTGGAACATCGGAGCATACTTGAAATCTACTACTTTTGCCATTGTTGTTGCTGTTATTGTTGTTTGTTAGTTCAATCTTGTTCACATACGTTTGCAAATGTACGAATTATTATCGAATTGCACGCACAACAGCCGAACATTTTAGCAATGATTAACGGCAGAATGAGATGCAATATGCCGCAGATTGCGACACTACATTACTAATGTAGGCGCACTACATTAATAAAGTAGTCTGACTACATTAATAAAGTAGTCTCACTACATTATTAACGTAGTGTTGGCGTTTGCCGCAAATTGCATCGCCGTTAGCCGCAAATTGCAACGTAGTCTGCCGCTGATGGCATGGGCGTTGATTTGCAAAAAATATTGAAATGTTTGATGATAATGCGCGGTATACCAATATAAATATGTAATTTTGCATGTTGAATTTGGAAAATATATTCATCAATCAAAAAATAAAAGGATAATATGACAATCAATGAATTTAATTTTGCCGGTAAGAAGGCAATCGTGCGCGTTGACTTCAACGTGCCCCTGAACGAGAATGGAGAAGTGACCGACGACACCCGCATCCGCGGTGCACTGCCTACGCTGAAGAAGATCCTGAACGACGGTGGTGCCGTCATCATGATGAGCCACATGGGCAAACCGAAGGGCAAGGTGAACATGAAGCTCTCGCTCTCGCAGATTGTGAAGCCCGTGAGCGAGGCCCTTGGTGTTGAGGTAAAATTTGCTCCCGACTGCGCCAATGCTACTGCCGAGGCCGAGGCACTGAAGCCCGGTGAGGCCCTGCTCTTGGAGAACCTGCGCTTCTATCCCGAGGAGGAAGGCAAGCCCGTCGGTGTAGAGAAGGGTACACCCGAATACGACGAGGCCAAGAAGCTGATGAAAGCTTCGCAGAAAGAGTTTGCCAAGAAGCTCGCCTCGTATGCCGACGTCTACGTGATGGATGCCTTCGGAACGGCTCATCGCAAGCACGCTTCTACGGCCGTCATCGACGAATTCTTCGACAAAGACAGCCGTATGCTCGGTCTGCTGATGGAAAAAGAGGTGCAGGCCGTCGACAACATCCTGAGCAACATCCGTCGTCCGTTCACAGCCATCATGGGTGGCTCGAAGGTGTCGACCAAGATTGGCATCATCGAGAACCTCTTAGGCAAGGTGGACAACCTCATCCTCTGCGGCGGTATGACCTACACCTTCGCCAAGGCAATGGGTGGCGAGATAGGCAATTCTATCGTGGAGCTGGACAAGCTCGACGTGGCACTCGACGTCATCAAGAAGGCCAAAGAGAACAATGTCAACCTCGTGCTGGGCACCGACTGCATCGCTGCCGACAAGTTTGCCAACGATGCCAACACACAGGTATGTCCGGCCAACGCCATCCCCGAGGGCTGGGAAGGTCTGGATGCCGGTCCCGAGACGCGCAAGCTCTTTGCCCAGGCTATCGAGGGAGCGAAGACCATTCTGTGGAACGGTCCTGCCGGTGTGTTCGAGTTTGACAACTTCATCGGTGGTTCGAAGGCCATAGCCGAGAGCATTGCCAAGGCAACGGCCGACGGCGCCTTCTCGCTCATCGGCGGCGGCGACTCTGTGGCTTGCATCAACAAGTTCGGCATGGCCGACCAGGTGAGCTACATCTCCACTGGCGGTGGCGCTCTGCTCGAAGCCATCGAGGGTAAGGAGCTGCCCGGCGTGGCTGCTATCAAGTAAAAACAACGATGACGAGGGCGTGGCAAAAAGCCCCATGCTGTCACAACAATCAGCTGACTTCTGCCACGCCCTCACTTTTTTATTACGAATCACGAATCAGGGAATTGGAGAATTGGGAGTGAGAGCTATGAAGCCGTGCTACATGATGCGCTTGTCGCTGCTTGTGCTTTTCTGTCATGGAGCGTTAGGCAGCGTTTTCTGTTCATTGTTCAATGTTCAATGTTCAATGTTCAACGTTCAATCTGTGCAAGCTCAGCGTCACGAGGTGTACAGCCCCGACATCGCCTCGCTGCAGGTGGTGGCCGGCACGCGATGGATGGACCTGCCCGTCATCCAGCTGGGTGGCTCGGAGGTGGTCAACATCGGCTTCGACGACCTGACACACGAATATCGTCGCTACACCTATAAGGTGGAGCATTGCGAGGCCGACTGGACACCCTCGGAAGGACTCTTCAGCAGCGAGTATGTCAGTGGCTTCGCTGAGGGAAACACCATCGACGACATCGAGGAGTCGCTCAACACCAACGTGCTCTACACCCACTATCGGCTGCAGATTCCCAACCGCCAGTGCCGCTTGAAGATGAGTGGCAACTATCGGCTGACGGTCTACGACGAGAACAACGACGCCGAGCCCGTGCTGGCCGCCTGCTTCATGGTTAGCGAGGATGCGATGAACGTGGGTCTGAAGGTGACGACAAACACGGATATTGACGTTAACCATCGTCACCAACAGGTTGACTTGCAGCTGAATATGGCCAACGTCATCGTGAACAATCCACGCGACCAGATCAAGACTGTCGTGATGCAGAACGGTCGGTGGGACAATGCGAAAATCAACGTTCCCTACGCAATGGTGAACGGCAAGATACTGATATGGACGCATTGCCGCGACCTCATCTTCACGGCCGGTAATGAGTATCGTAAGTTTGAAGTGCTCGATGTCGACCGCCCTTCGATGGGCATCGACCGCTTGCGGTGGGACGGTGAGTATGTCAACGCCTACCTCTTCGTCGACGAGCCGCGTCGCAACTACGTCTACGACGAGGATGCCAACGGCGCCTTCTATATTCGCAACAGCGACAACTACGAGAACGACCGCCTCTCCGACTACGTCATGGTGCACTATGTGCTGCGCTGCGACGAACCCGTCGACGGTCGCGTGTTCCTCAATGGCGCATGGACCTACGATCGCTTCGAACCTCAATACGAGATGCTCTACGACGACGAGCTGCGCCAATATGAGGCTGTCGTGATGCAGAAGCTGGGCTATTACTCTTATCAGTATCTGATGATCGATCGGCAAGGCGCTGTCAAGACGATGCCCACCGAGGGCGACTTCTACCAGACGGAGAACACCTATCAGGCTCTGGTCTACTATCGCGCGCAGGGTGGCCGTACCGATCGTCTTGTGGCTTATCAGAGCATCACTACGAAGTGATGCTTTTTTTGCTATTGTCTGAACTCCTAACTCCTGAACTCCTAAACTCCTGAACTTCTAAACTCCAAAAATACTACCTGAATGATGAAGAAGATAATGATGATTGGTGGGCTGCTTCTCGCCGCCGCTTTGACGGGACAGGCACAAGTACAGCCGACATCACAGCTTGTCGGCACATGGGCAGGCAAGCTCAACGTTATGGGCGTGAAGCTGACACTCGTGCTTCACTTGGAACAAGCCGACGGCTATGTCCTGGCATCGCTCGACAGTCCTGACCAGGGAGCCAAAGGCATTAGCTGCTTCAAGGAGTTTCTCTCTGACGACTCCGTGGCCGTGAAGGTGGAGATGATTGGTGCCACCTACAGGGCACGGCTGAAGGAAGGCAAGCTCGACGGTACGTTTACGCAGCGCGGCATGACGTTCCCCTTGGTGCTCGACAGAGAAGAGCTGAAACGCCCGCAGATGCCCGCAGAGCCTTATCCCTACACGACGGAAGAGGTGAGCTTCCGTAATGAGGCCGACGGGGCAACACTCGCCGGAACACTCACTTATCCACAAGGTTTCGAGACGATGAAGAAGGGTAGGGTGCCCGTGGTGCTGATGGTGACGGGCAGCGGACAACAGAATCGCGACGAGGAGATCTTCGACCATAAGCCCTTCCTCGTTATTGCCGACTATCTGGCGCGACGCGGCATTGCCTCGCTGCGCTACGACGACCGTGCTACGGGAGCTTCCGTCGGTGGCGAAGTGAAGAATGCCACCACCGAAGACTTTACGCGCGATGCCGCTGCCGGACTCGATTTCCTTCGGTCGCTGAAGTGTTTCGGCAAGGTGGGTTGTCTCGGTCATAGTGAGGGTGGCACCATCGCCTTCGTGCTCGGAGCGCAAAAGAAAGCCGATTTCGTCGTAGCGTTGGCTGCTCCCGGTGTGAAGGGCGATACCCTATTGACGGTGCAGGCCAACCGCGTCATGAAGTTGTCGGGCTTGCCTTCCAACATGACTGTGGAGGCATACCGAAAACAGCCTGCCGTTCAGCAGTCAGCCTGGCTGCGCTGGTTCATCGACTACGACCCTTCCGACGACATTCGCAAGACACGCTGCCCCGTCCTTGCCATGAATGGCGACAACGACTGTCAGGTTGTCTCCGAACTCAATCTTGCTGCCATCAGGCAGTTGTTGCGTCCGTCGAAGAAGAATCTTGTCAAGGAATATCCATCGCTCAACCATCTCTTCCAGCATAGCACAACAGGCCTGCCGGCCGAATATCGTGAGATAGAAGAGACTTTCGCCCCCGAGGCATTAGACGATATTGCCTCGTGGATTGGCAGGGTGACGAGGTGAAGACACCCCTCCCAACCTCCCCAAAGGGGAGGAGCCCCGTGTGGCAGATATAGGGGGAATCCAAAAGGGGAGGAGTCCCAAGTGGCAGATATATGGGGCCTTCTCAAAAACAAAAATAAGCGGCGCATCCGGATGACGGGTGCGCCGCTTGCTATTGATAATGTGTCACGTCTTACTGGATGGTCCAGTCTTCCTGCGACTTGCGGAGATAGTCCTTATAGCGGATGCGAGCCGAACGCTTCGTGTTGGCGAAGAGCTCCTCTGCCTCGTCGGGGAACAGCTTGTGCACCGAGTTGTAGCGCACCTCGCCCATGAGGAAGTCGTGGAACTTCGTCCAGTCGGGCTCCTTCGAATCCAAGACGAACGGTGTCTTGCCTTCGCTTGCCAATGCGGGATTGAAGCGCCAGAGATGCCAGTAGCCACACTCTACAGCCTTCTTCTCCTCTTCCTGACTCTTACCCATACCGGCCTTCAGACCGTGGTTGATACAGGGAGCATAGGCAATGACGACGCTCGGTCCGGGATAAGCCTCGGCCTCGCGGATGGCACGCAGACACTGTGCATGGTCGGCACCCATAGCAATCTGAGCGACGTAGACATAGCCATAGCTGCAGGCGATGAGACCCAGATCCTTCTTACGGACGCGCTTGCCGCGAGCAGCAAACTGTGCGATGGCACCCATCGGCGTAGCCTTCGAAGCCTGACCACCGGTGTTGGAGTACACCTCGGTGTCGAGCACAAGGATGTTGACATCCTCGCCGCTGGCGATGACATGGTCGAGACCACCGTAGCCGATGTCGTAGCTGGCACCGTCGCCACCGATGATCCACTGCGAGCGCTTCACCAGATAGTGGTCGAGTGTTGTCAGCTCTTGGCAGAAGGAGCAGCCTGCCTCGGCACGGCTGTGGATATACTTGCGGAGCTTCGGAGCCAGCTCGATGGTCTTCTCAGCGTCGTCGCGGTTTTCAATCCATTCTTTTGCCAATGCGCGGAAGGCGGCAGGGCATACCTCCTGCGTGGCGAGGGTGAGCAGGTTGGCCACACGCTGCTTCATCTTCTTGTTGGCCATGACCATACCCATACCAAACTCGCAGAAGTCCTCAAAGAGCGAGTTGTTGAAGGCCGGACCCTGACCCTTGGCATTCGTCGTGTAAGGCGTAGAGGGGCTCGAAGCAGAATAGATGCTGGAGCATCCCGTGGCGTTGGCTATCATCTCGCGGTCGCCGAAGAGCTGGCTGATGAGCTTGACGTAGGGTGTCTCGCCGCAACCAGAGCAAGCTCCCGAGAACTCGAAGAGCGGCTGTGCGAACTGCGAGTTCTTGACGCTCTGCTTGATGTCTACGAGGTGCTGCTTCGACTTGACCTGCTTCACGCAATAGTCCCACTTCTTTGCTTCCACCTGTACGTTCTCGTCGTAGGGATTGAAGGGAACCATCGTCAGGGCCTTGCCTGTCTTCGGGTTGCCCGGACAGATGTCGGCACAGTTGCCACATCCCAGACAGTCGAGCACAGACACCTGGATGGCGAAGT
Source organism: Prevotella sp. (assembly GCA_017635615.1). Taxonomy (GTDB): domain Bacteria; phylum Bacteroidota; class Bacteroidia; order Bacteroidales; family Bacteroidaceae; genus Prevotella. The sequence goes on along the minus strand of JAGBLC010000097.1, from coordinate 2,785 downwards.
GCATACCCTTCATGGCTGCCGGTGCCTTCATCTCGATGGTGTTGCCCTCGTAGCCTTTCACCTCCTTGTTGTCGAAGACGAAGGGACGGATGGCAGCGTGCGGACAAACATAAGCACACTGGTTGCACTGGATACAGTTGTCGATGTTCCAAACAGGCACCATCGTCTCCACACCGCGCTTCTCGTAGGCAGCGGTTCCCGTCTGCCAGGTACCGTCAACGGTGTTGTGCTTCACGAAGTCGCTCACCTTCAGGTGTTCGCCAATCTGGCTGTTCAGCGGGCGAACCAGCTCCTTGATGAAAGCAGGTGCATCGTCCTCTACCACCTCGTCGTCGGGGAGGTTGGCCCATTCGGGATCGATTTCCAGCTGAGTGTACTCTCCACCGCGGTTGACGGCAGCATAGTTCTTGTTGACCACGTCTTCACCCTTCTTTCCGTACGACTTCTGGATGGCTTCCTTCATCTTGTCGACAGCGAGGTCGACGGGGATAACGCCCGTGATGCGGAAGAAGGCCGACTGCAGGATGGTGTTGGTGCGGTTGCCCAATCCAATCTCCTGAGCAATCTTGGTGGCATTGATGATGTAGACGGTGATGTTGTTCTTGGCGAAATAGCGCTTCACCTTGTTGGGAATGAAGCGGATGAGCTCCTCGCCCTCGAAGATAGTGTTGAGCAGGAAAGTGCCGTTCTTCTGCAGTCCGCGCGTCACGTCATACATGTGGAGATAAGCCTGGACGTGGCAAGCCACGAAGTTGGGCGTTGTCACAAAGTAGGTTGAACGGATAGGCGTATCGCCGAAGCGGAGGTGCGAACAAGTGTAGCCGCCCGACTTCTTCGAGTCGTAGTCGAAGTAGGCCTGGCAATACTTGTCGGTGTTGTTGCCGATAATCTTCACCGAGTTCTTGTTGGCACCGACCGTACCATCGGCACCGATGCCGAAGAACTTGGCCTGGAACATGCCTTCGCCGCCGAGCGGAATCTCTTCCACCTCGGGGAGGTTGGTGAAGGTGACGTCGTCGATGATACCCAATGTGAAGTGGTTCTTCGGTTCGGGCAGGGCAAGGTTGTTGAAAACAGAGATGATCTGAGCCGGCGTCGTATCGCGCGAACCAAGACCATAGCGTCCGCCGACAATCATCGGGCGGTTCTCACAATCGTAGAAGGCATCCTTCACGTCGAGGTAGAGCGGTTCGCCGTTGGCACCGGGTTCCTTCGTGCGGTCGAGCACAGCAATGCGCTTCACCGTCTTCGGAACGACTTCGAGGAGGTGCTTCACGGAGAACGGACGGTAGAGGTGAACACTGACCATACCCACCTTCTGTCCCTGAGCATTCAGGTAGTCGATGGCCTCGCGTGCAGCATCGGTGGCCGAACCCATGAGGATAATCATGCGGTCGGCATCCTCGGCACCATAATACGAGAAGAGATGGTATTCGCGTCCGGTAATCTTGGAAATCTCGCCCAGATACTTCTCCACGACTTCCGGCACGCTGTTGTAATAGCTGTTGCAGGCCTCACGGTGGGTGAAGAACGATTCGGGATTCTCGGCCGTACCGCGAGTGACAGGGCGCTCCGGCGACATGGCACGTTCGCGGAAACGCTTGATGTACTCGTAGTTGACCAGCGGCCGGATGTCTTCCTGCTCCATGATCTCTACCTTGTGGTATTCGTGAGATGTACGGAAGCCGTCGAAGAAGTTGATGAAGGGCACGCAGGTCTCCAGCGTAGCCAGGTGAGCCACTGCCGTGAGGTCCATCACTTCCTGTACGGAGCCTTCGCAGAGCATGGCGAAACCTGTCTGGCGGCAAGCCATCACGTCCTGATGGTCGCCGAAGATACACAAGGCATGCGAAGCCAGGGTTCGTGCCGACACGTCGAAGACGCAGGGGATGAGCTCACCGGCAATCTTGTACATATTCGGAATCATCAGCAGCAGACCCTGAGAGGCCGTGAACGTTGTTGTCAGGGCACCGGCTTGCAGCGATCCGTGGACGGCACCAGCAGCACCGGCTTCCGACTGCATTTCTTGAACGTCGACGGTTTGTCCCCACAAGTTCTTTCTTCCGCGGGCAGCCCACTCGTCAACATGCTCCGCCATAGGCGAAGATGGTGTGATGGGGTAGATAGCAGCTACCTCGGAGAACATATAGCTCACATGAGCCGCAGCCTCGTTACCATCACAGGTGATAAATCTTTTTTCCTTAGCCATAAATGTGATAAATGATTGATTGTTAATACCTATTTGTTAATATCTTCATTCTTTAGTAGAGGAAGCCAAATAGCCACAGGGGTATGTGGTTTCCTTTTCCGATTTCCGTATTGTAACGGGCATAGACGGTATCATCGGCAAAGCGCTGTCTGGCAGTGCTGAGGGCATCGCAAACCCTGAACCTCAGCTTGTCGTCGATGATGTATTCGCCGCTGTGGTCGCCCTTGTTGACCAGATGGTCCTTCCACATCGAGTTGACGAAGAAGGTCTCCATCACGTCGTGCTGCGTCGTCTGTATGGGATAGATGGCGTACATCAGGTTGGAGTTGTGCAGCATCACCTTGGCCGGCTTTTTCGGGAAGTGCTCGCCTCGGGGGTAGATGATGTTGAGCAGTCGGGCATCGGTCAGATATTTGATGTAGTTCATGGCTGTGGCGCGACTTGTACCGATGTCGATGGCCAGCTTCGAGATGTTGGGCGACTTGTTGGCGTTTACAGCCAGGAGGTAGAACAGCTTCTTGATCTTTGTCAGATATTTCAGCTCTATCTGCTTGATGAGCAGGATGTCCACCTCGG
>JAGBLC010000005.1 GCA_017635615.1 Prevotella sp. | reverse complement strand
GGGTATTGCTCCAGACGAATGTCGATGACCGTCTGGGCCGCCGTCGGCAGAGCGAGCAGGGCTGCCAAGAGGAAAAACAGGGACGCAGCCCTGTGTGGCGTGCGTCCCTGAGGGAAAGTACTCTTACTACTTAACAACTTTACGTACATTACCATTATTAGACTTAACAATATTGATGCCTGTGGTGGGAGCGCTGAGGAGCTTGCCCTCTGCGTTGTAGACAGCCTCTACGGTAGCGTCGTTCTCTACAGAAACGATGGCTGTGCTCTGACCGCTGCCTTCGCCAATCTGGAACGAACCCGTTGTGAAGGTCGAACCGAGCAGGGCGGCATTGATCGTCTGTACACCCCATGTATAGTTGCCGTCGGGGAGGTTGGTCAGGTTGAGGGCTGTGTTCATGAAGGCATTACCCTCGCGGAGCACCTTGCGCACACCGTCCTTGTTGCCACCGACGAAGGATGTGACGTTGTTGTAGAACTTGCCGTTGGAACCCTTGATGAAGTATTCGTAGGTGACGTTCTTCTTAGCGTCGGCAGCCGTCCAAGAGAGCGCTACGTTGCTACCGTCGACCTCAGCCGATACAGAGGCGGGAGCAGCAGGACGGTCAGCGGGGTTGAAGGGGTTCTTGGTGAACACCATCGAGCGTCCGTCGCGAATGTCGGGTTCAGGCTCACCCTCTGGAACACCAGGGAAGTAAGTAGCGTCGCCGTGGTAGCCCGTGAAGGCATAGTTCTGTGCACCCTCTACGCCATAGTCGAGGAAGAAGATACCCTGCTCAGAAGCACCGGGGATGCGCTGATAGCTGGTCAGACCGTTGGCCGAACCCGGGAGGAACCAACCCGACTGGGTGTTGCCGCTGCCATCGAGCATCTGCTCTGACCAACCGAGGAGGAAGAGGTCGTAGAAACCGTCGCCGTTGTAGTCGATATGGCGCACACCCACGTTGTTGGAGTTGAGCGGACGGATGTCCTTTCCGCGTGCGATGAACTGGCTGTTGTCAGTGTACGATACCTCGCCGTTGGCAATCTTACCGATGAGGAGCTGTCCGAAGTAGGCCCATCCGTCTACGGCATCGTCGGGCGACTCGCCAGTGACGAAGATGTCAGGTGTGCCGTCGTTGTTGAAGTCGCATACTTCGATGTTTCCATTACCAAAATGATGAGAAACGCCCTGAGCCAGTTCGAGGTCGTAGAAAGCGGTCATCTCAGGATCGGCCATGTTCATGAAGGCCATGAAGGTGCGGTTCACCTCTTTGCCACCCTTCGTCTGCACGCGGACACCCTCGTTGTCGATGTTGCCCTGCAGGAGGAAGTCGGCATAGCCGTCGTTGTTCAGGTCGAAGGCGCGTACGGTGCAGAGAGCAAACTCGAAGTCAACCTCAGCATTGCCTACGACACCTGTCTCGAGAATGTTCTTGAACGAGCCGTCGCCCTGATTGATGAGCACGCCGACATTGGCCTGGCGGTTGCCGCCGACAGCACTCCAACCGATTGTCACGATGTCGGGACGGCCGTCGAGGTTGAAGTCGGCCACGTCGGCCGAGCGGGGGTACCACTCTGTCTCGTTGCCGTCGAAGTCGAGCACCTTGAACGAAGCGTCGCGAGTCAGGTTGCCCTGTCCGTCGTTCAGATAGATGCCTGTGTAGTCGTAACCCTCACCGGCAGCAAAGATGTCGATGTTGCCATCGCCGTTGAAGTCGGCAGGAATCACAGTGCCACGAATGCCGTAGATCTGATAAGGCTGCGTCTGCTTCACCTTGTCGTACGACGAGCCGTTCCATTTCAGAATCCACGAGTTGCGGTCTACTTCCACCTCGTTGCCTTCGGCATCCTCGATGATGGTCATACCGGCAGCGCCCCACCGGGGGAAGCCCGATACGATGAGTTCCTTGAGACCGTCGTTGTTCAAGTCGATCTCACAACCGCCAGCATAGTCGTTGGCCAACTGCTGGTCGATGCTGCTGATGGTGATTTGCTGGGCATTGGCGCTGAGTGCCAAAGCTGCCACAGCTGCGAAAGATGTAAAATACCTTTTCATCATGTTGAAGAATTTTTTTAGTGTTAAACAATATTTTTATTCAATCATTCTTGTTTTGTAGAAGAGACTATTCGAAGCGCGGAGAAGTCCATCCCTTCTGCACGGTGGCTGTGCCCGAAAGCCAGCCATCCTCGCCGATGGCGAAAGGTGTGACGAAGAGCGGACGGCGCTGATAGCCGCTGGTCATGGTCTCCTTGCCCTGCTCCGTAGCGTTGTAGCAGAGATAGTAGTGGGTACCCTCGCTGTTGAGGAAGGCGCGCATGGGGTTCTCGGGGTTGACAAACTCCGTGCTGCCGCTGACGAGCGGTTCACCGAGCGAACCGTCGGCAAGACTGGCACCGCTCTTGTCGAGATAGGGGCCTGTCACGCTTTCGGCCATCGCATAGCGAATCTCCTTCGTGCCGTTCTGCTCGGCGGTGGCAAAGAGGTAGAACTGCGAGGCACTGTGGCGCACGATGGCAATGTCCGAAAGCTGCGAGCTGGTGAGCTTCACCGGGTCGCCATTGCGCGAGGCACCGTTGTTGCGGTTCAGGTTGACGCGCTGGATGAAGGTTCCCTCTTCGGTCGAATAGCAGAGATAGTAGCTGGCCGTGATGACGATGAAGAAGGGGTCCTTGATGGTCTGCGAGCCTGCGTCGGCAGCCGTCAGGAATGATCCGCGATCGGTGAAAGGACCCTGAGCCGTCATACCCGAAGCGGCACCGATGGCATTCTCACCCTCGATGGTGTAGAACATCCAGTAGGTGGCACCAGTAACGGCGCGGGCAAAGTCTACCGAGAGCGAGTTGATACGTCCTGTCGACCATGCGGGTATGCCATCGTTGGTGAACGCGTTGTTGCCCGTTATCCACGTCATGAGGTTGTTCGACGCGATGGTGGGGCAATAGTTTGTCAGGCCTTTTGCCCATTGTGTCGTGGCCGAGATGGCTACATACGAGCTGGCACCCCTGAGCACCGTTCCGGCCTCTACCGACGGTTCGATGACGGGGTTGTGGAAGCTGTTGTTCTCAGGGTTGATGCTTCCGTTCCAGACGACGGAGTCGATACCGTCGCCCCCCATGTCGGTACAGCTCGTCATGCCTGCGGGAGCGAGAGCTCCGATGCAGGCACATGCTGCAATATATTTTACGATATTCTTCATAATCTCAATTATCAATTCTTAATTGTCAATTATCAATTATCCATTATCAATTCTCAATATCCTGGATTCTGTGTCAGTCCTTCCCAGTTGTTGATCTCGTGGTTCGGAATACACCACAGGTGGCTGATGCCCAGTCGGTAGGTTGCGAAGTCGGCATCGCGTTCAGCCAGCTGGTTGATTTTCTGCTGATCGTGGATGTCGCCCCAGCGGTCAAGGTCGAACCAGCGCTCACACTCACCGCAGAGCTCCAGCAGTCGCTCGTGCTTGATCTGTTCGAGCAGCGCGTCGTAGGTGGTGAAGTTGGCAGCCTCCAGGTCGGCCATGTTGACGCGACGGCGCACCTTGTTGATATATTCTACAGCCGTAGCGCGGTCGCCGTCGAGCTCGTTAAGCACTTCGGCATACATCAGATAGATGTCGGCCAGACGGAGTATGCGGATGTTGACACCCGTGACATAGCCTTCGCCCGTTGCCGAGGGGTCGTTCTCCACGCTGGTGTACTTCTTCCAGTAGCACTTCTTGGCGAAGGGTTCCACCTGGTTCCATTCGTCCCACGTCTTGCCGTAGTATTTCGCGGTGACCGTTTGCGGTTCGGCCTCGTCCTTATAGAATAAGGTATGGAACTTACGCATGTCGATGTTGCCGTCCTTGTCGCGCTCTTTGTTGAACTCGTCGAGGAGCCATTCGCGAGCCGAACCGTCGTCCCACGACAGACCCGACGACGAGCCTGCATACAGACCGAGGAACTTCGGGCGCTGGTTGCCCACTTCCTTACCGTTGACAGTGCCTTCCTTGAAGTTGATCTCGAAGAGCGACTCCTTGTTGTTTTCGTTAGCCTCGGTGAAGTTGTCCAGCCAGTTGGGCACCAGGTCGTAGATACCGAGGGCGAAGATATCCTCGATGTTCTGCTTGGCTGCCTGCCAGTATTCGCGTGCTGCGGCAGCGTCCTGATTGGCTGAGTCCCATGGGCGGTGACTCTTGATGCCAGCCAGCTGCATGTTCATGCGCGCCATCATACCCAAGGCTCCACCCTTCGTCACGCGTCCTGCCTCTGATGCAGGCCATGTTGTGGGCAGCAGCTTGGAAGCCTCGGTGAAGTCGGCCAGTGCCTGCTTGTAGAGTTCCTCCTGCGTACCGATAGGACCGTTCTCGATGGAGCTTGTCTGGATGGGGCCTTTGCCATAGATGCCGGCTATCGACCAGAAGGCGACGGCACGGATGAAGTAGCCCTGACCGAGAATCTTGTCGGCCTCCTCCTTCTCAAAGAGCTGGTAGCCGTGGTCGTTCATGTTGTCGATCACCTGGTTGACATAATAGAGGCTGTTGTACATTGCCTGCCAGGGCAGGTTCAGTCCCTCGTTTGATTCGTAGTTGTAAGAGGTCATCACGAAGTTGGCGTCGCCGATGAACTCAGGGTTGGGGCTGTTGCTCCATCCTTCGTCGCCGCGCAGCACGGTGAGCACTTGGAACCAACGGCTGAAGTAGCCCGGACGGCGCCAGGTAGAATAGGCTGCCGTGAGACCCTCGTTAAACTGCTCGGTAGTCTGCCAGAAGGTGGCTGTCGTCTCTACGTTAGGGTCGGTCAGCGAGAGCCAGTCGTCGCCGCACGACGTGAAGCCGCAAGCGAGAGTCGCTCCTATCATTGTTTTTGTTATTATCTTTTTCATATCCTAATTATCAATTATCAATTCTCAATTGTCTTAATTGTCAATTGTCAATTATCAATTCTCAATTAATCAAAATCCTACTTGCAGTCCAAAGTTGATCTGTCGGCACGACGGATACTGACCACTGTCGATGCCCTGTCCGTAGACGTTGGTGCAGATGATATCGGGATCGTAGCCCTTGTAGCTGGTGAGCGTCAGCAGGTTGGTGGCGCTGACGTAGGCACGCAGGCGCTTGACGAAGAACTTCGATGAGATCGACAGCGGAACGGTATAGCCCAGCTGCAGGTTCTTCAGGCGGAAGTAGGTGCCGCTCTCCAGGAAGCGGTCGCAATACTCGATGTTGTTGGATGTGGTGCCTGCCAGCATGCGGGGATATTCCGTGGAAGGATTGTCCCATGTCCACGGGGTGGCATCGGCGGGAATGTTGTCGACGTTGAAGTTGAGCAGGTTCTTGCGCAGCTGGTTGTAGATCTTGTTGCCGAACTTCCCTGCCCAGAGCATGTTGAAGTCGAAGCCCTTGAACGAGAGACTCACGTTGACGCCCAGCTCGAACTTCGGCAGCGGACTGCCTGCCCATGTGCGGTCGTTGGTGTCTATCTGGCCGTCGCCGTTGACGTCGACATAGCGCACGTCGCCGGGCTTTGCGTCGGGCTGGATAATCTTCACCGTACCGTCGTCGAGCGTGGTGGTGTGTTCGTAAACTTCGTCCATCGACTGGAAGATGCCGTCGAACGGAATCAGGTAGAAGTCGCTGATGGAGCGTCCCACCTCTGTGCGGGTGTACGACTGCATGACGTACGACTCGCCCAGTCGGAGCACCTTGTTGCGGATGGTGGAGAGGTTGGCGCTGATGCTGTAGTCCAGGTCGCCCACACGGTCGCGCCATCCCAAAGAGAGTTCGATACCTGTGTTGCGCATCTCGCCGTAGTTGGTCCATACGGAGCCTACACCCGTTGCCCATGCCTGTGGCTTGTTGAGCAGCAGGTCGGTGGACTTGGCTGTGAACCATTCGAAGGTACCGAACAGGCGGTTGCCGAACATGTTGAAGTCGAGACCTACGTTGGTCGTTGTCTTCGTCTCCCAACCAAGGTTGACGTTCACCATCGCGCTCTGCGTGGCACCGTTCAGCACCGTCTCGTTCTTCGACGGACCGAAGATGGCATAGAAGCCCTCGTAGGGCCCCGAGTGGTCGATGCTGGGAATGTAGCTGTAGTTGCCGAGCGACTGCATGTCGCCCACCTTACCCCAGCTGGCGCGGATCTTCAGGTTGTCGACATACTTCTTGGCAGGCTCGAAGAATTTCTCTTCCGAGATACGCCATCCCAGCGAGAACGAGGGGAAGTAGCCACGACGGTTGTTCGGACCGAACTTCGAGCTGCCGTCCGAACGGAAGTTGAACTGTGCGAGATACTTGCCGTCGTAGCCATAGTCGATACGTCCCAGGTAGGAGAGCTGGCGGCGTTCCTGCTCCGAACCCGTCATGCTGTGCTGGTCGGCGGCAAGGTCTATCTCTACAAGGCCCGGCACCTGCTGATCGTAGCCGATGGCTTCGAGCCAGTGCCAGTTGACGTCTTCTGCCGTATGTCCGGCCAGCACCGTCAGATGGTGCTTGCCGAAGGTGTTCTCATACGTCAGCGTGTTGTCCAATATGGTGGTGATGCGTTGGTCGCGGTTGTCGTAGAGTGCGTCGGTGAAGTGCGTCTCGATGGAGTTCATGCGGATGGTGTAGCCGTAGTCGAAGTTCTTGTGGCGGCCAAACCAAGCGTCTACACCGAAGTTGAGCTTGTAGGTGAAGTGCTTGAAGAGCGTCAGCTCGGCATAGACATTGCCCAGCACGCGGTTGTTCACCGTGTGGTCCTGATAGCGCTGCTGCTCGCCGATGGGGTTCGACGTGTAAGTCAGGAAATTGCTGTCGCCATAGCCGAAGCCACCGCGGTGCGAGCCTTCGTCGGGATTGTACACCGGGATGACGGAGGGCATGGACAGCGCATTCCAGAAGCCCGAGCCCGTCGTCTCGTCGCTCACGGTGTGCTGGAACGTCAGGTTCTCGCCAATCTTGAGGATGCCGTAGGTGGCATCTGCATTCATGCGGGCCGTGAAACGCTTGTATTCCGGGCCGTCGATGACACCCGTCTGGTTGAGGAACCCACCTCCGATGGCCATATTCACCTTGTCCGAGCCTTGCGTGTACATTATATTATAGTCCTGGGTGAAGCCTGTCTGGAACTTCGCCTTCTGCCAGTCGGTCTGGTGGATATACTTCTCCTTCATCTCTTCCGAGTAGTTGGCGGCAGGCCAGTCCTCGCCGGCATTGAGATAAGCCTGCTCGTTGTAGCGCATGAAGTCGGTGGCCGACATCATGTTGATCTTCCGAGGCATGTCCGAGATGCTCCACGTGGCGGTGGCGTCGAGTGTCGGCTCACCCTTCTTGCCGCGTTTTGTCGTGATGAGAATGACGCCATTGGCACCGCGTGCACCATAGATGGCGGCAGCCGAAGCATCCTTCAGCACCTGCATCGTTTCTATCTCGTTGGGGTTGATATGGTTCACGTCGTTCACAATCAGACCGTCGATGACATACAGCGGGCCTACGGTGTTGAACGAGCCGACACCACGTATCTGCACCTGACTCATGACGCCGGGCTGACTGGTTGTCGAGACAGAGATGCCTGGCACCTGTCCCTGCAGCATCTCATAGATATTGGTAGAAGCTGTCTTGTTGGCCTCCTTCATGTCGACTACACCGACGGCACCTGTCAGGTCGGCCTTCTTCTGAACGCCATAACCGATGACGACAACATCTTCGAGCGTCTGTACGTCGCTTTCCATCTGTACGTCGATGCGCGTCCTGCCGCCAGTGGGTATCACCTTGTCGACATAGCCGACATAGCTGAAGAGCAGCCGTTCCTTACTACCTGCCGTCACGGTGTAGTTTCCGTCGAAGTCGGTAACGGCCATACCAGTGCCTTCGAGCGACTTTACGGTTACGCCAATGAGCGGCTCACCATTCTGAGCGTCGGTCACCGTGCCCGTTACATTCTGTGCCAATAGTACAACAGGAATGAACATCAGGAGCATCAGCAACTTCCTTTTGCGTAAACTTGTTTTTTTCATAAGTGTTCGTTTTGCATTCTGTTCAAAAATCGCGACAAAGGTACGAACACTAAAACGAACGGACGGGTAATATTGTCTTTTTAATGGGTAATATTGTCTAAACCCCCATTTATAGGACTTTTTTACTCTATTCTTCGGGGCGCGAGGAGCGAGGAGCGGTGAGTGAGAATAGTAATTCGGGGGTGCGGGGGTGCGAAGGTACGGGGGGCGAGATTACTGTTTTTCGAGGTACGGGGGATCTTTGATATTCAGGATAGCGTCCCCTTCGGGCAGGGCGGATGGATTGCTGCGGGCTATGGGATGAGGGCCGTGATGCCGTAGATGAGAATGAGGTAGCGGAGGAACTTGCCCAGTGCGATGCTGAACAGCGAGATGGGGATGTTGGCGCGCATGAAACCCAGGAGGATGGTGATGGCCGAGCCGAGGATGGGCAGGAAAGCGAAGAATCCCATCCATGCGCCATGTCCGCGCATGAATCGTTGTGCGCGGTCGAGGTCGGAGCGTTTGACATGGAGATAGCGTTCTATCCAGTCGAGCCGTCCCAGACGGCCTACGCCATAGTTCACCATCGAGCCAAGAATATTGCCTACCGACCCGTAGACGATGAGCTGCCAGCCATCGAGTCCCGTTGCCAAGAGACCTAACATCACGGCCTCGCTGCTGAAGGGGAAGAAGCTGCCGGCAATGAAGGCGGCAACGAGCATGCCCCAATAGCCATATTCGGTAAGGATGTCGACAAGCATGATGTTTGAGGGTTGATGGTTGAAGAAGGATGTGTTCCTTCGGAAGTTTTGATGTTTTAAGTGTTGATGGGTTGCTTTAAGACCCAAGTGCCAAGATCTAACAGGCCTGTTGTGACCAAAAGGTTGAAGATGGTGGCAGCAACCACAATGAGCATCAGCAGGCAGAACGTCACATTGGTGGTGCGTGTACGGGTAAGCGCTACGAAATGGCCGATGAGCGGACTCGTCACGACGATGAGCATGCTGATGAGGATGTTGAAATGCTGCGGTTGCAAGACGATGAAGACGACGATAAGCAGGCTCAAGTAGATGAATATATTAAAGAACATGCGCGTGCGTATCTTATCACGGAAACTGTTGCGTAGGAAATGAACGGTGCCGATGGCAGCCAACAAGAAAGTGATGGCGAACGAGAGCAACTGATGTAGCCGGATATTCTCGTAATGGAAAAGTGGCTGAAAATCAACAAACTGACGGAAGAGGTTAATGAAAAAGTCCATGCTTCCGGTCAGAAGGCAATAGGGCACTATGAACCAATAAGGAACGATGAAGCCGACGACAGAAGCCCAGAAGGTGCGGGGCCCTAAAGCCATCAGCAGGAAGCCCATGAACATCCACACGAAAGGCAGGAAGAAAACGATCTGAGGGAAGATGGTGCTGGCAATGCCGAGACAGACGAAAGCATAGAACGTCCATCCCGCTGCCCGCTTGTCTTGGTAGATGTTGAAGAGCGTGAGCAAGAAGGTGATGAAGCAGAGCATGACCAACGACACCCCAAGGGGTACGATGGCATAGAGCGAGAGGGCAGAGAGCACCATGAACGAACAGCTCACCATGCGGCTGTAGATGCGGATGAGGGCATTGGCGTTGTTGAGCTCCATCATCAGATAGGTGCACACAGCGAAGATGCCGAGCTGCATGTACAGTCGTTGCTCAACCAAGCCACCCAGATACCATACGATGAAGGTATAGATGGCTGTGGCCAATAGGGCATAGTGGCTCTCAGCCACACGGTTCTGCAAAAGCTTCTTCACTATTTGAAAATTGAAAATTGATAATTGTTCCTATAAGTCTTTTCCGATGTCGGAGCGGAAATACTTCCCCTCGAACTGAATCTTCTGTGCCTCGGCGAAGCTCTTCTGCAGGGCTTCCTCCTTGTCGCGTCCGTAGCTGCTCACGGCGATGACACGCCCCCCGGAGGTGACGATGGTGCTGTCTTTCACGGCTGTTCCGCTGTGGAAGACGATGCTTCCTTCCACTTTGTCGAGGCCGCTGATGGCGAATCCCTTCTTATACGACTGCGGATAGCCACCGCTGACGAGCATCACGCAGACGGCTGCTCGCGGGTCGAACTCGACGGTTCTGGTTGCCAGATTGCCCTGGGCCACTCCCTCGAAGAGGTCGACGATGTCGCTCTTGAGGCGCAGCATCACCGTCTCTGTCTCTGGATCGCCCATGCGGCAGTTGTATTCGATGACGTAGGGATTGCCGCCCACGTTGATGAGTCCGAAGAAGATGAATCCCTTGTAACAGAGATTCTCCTGTCGCAGACCGTTGATGGTGGGACGGATGATGCGTTCTTCCACCTTCTGCATCCAGGCTTCGTCGGCAAACGGAACAGGCGAGACGCTGCCCATACCGCCTGTGTTCAGGCCTGTATCGCCCTCGCCGATGCGCTTATAATCCTTCGCTTCGGGCAGGATCTTGTAGTCACTGCCGTCGGTCAGCACGAAGACAGAGCACTCGATACCGCTGAGGAACTCTTCTATCACCACCTTGGCCGAGGCGTTGCCGAACATTCCGCCCAGCATCTCGCGCAGTTCGCGTTGGGCTTCTTCGAGGGTGGGCAGGATGAGCACGCCCTTGCCGGCACAGAGTCCGTCGGCTTTCAGCACGTAGGGCGGCTGAAGTGTTTCGAGGAAGGCACACCCTTCTTCCACCGTCGTGCCGTCGAAGGTCTGATAGCGAGCGGTGGGAATCTGGTGGCGACGCATAAACTCCTTGGCGAAGTCCTTGCTGCCTTCCAGCTGGGCGCCAGCCTTTGACGGGCCGATAACGGGGATGTGAGCAGTCCGGGCATCGCTGCCGAACTCATCGTAGATACCGTTGACCAGCGGGTCTTCCGGTCCGACGACGACCATGTGGATGTTGTTGTCAACGGCAAACAGCTTCAACGCATCGAAGTCGTTGACGCTGATGGCCACGTTGGTGCCTACCTGTGATGTTCCGGCATTGCCGGGAGCGATGAAGAGCTTGTCGCATTTGGGGCTTTGTGCTATTTTCCAAGCCAGCGCGTGTTCGCGCCCGCCGGAGCCTAAGAGTAAGATGTTCATGATGATGGGTGTTTGATGATGGGTGATGATGGGTGATGGTGAGCGGATGGAATCCGCTCGGGAAGAGACGGGACAGGGTGATGGTGAGCGGATGGAATCCGCTCGGGAAGAGACGGGACAGGGTGATGGTGAGCGGATAGAATCCGCTCGGGAAGAGACGGGACAGGGTGATGGTGAGCGGATGGAATCCGCTCGGGAAGTGACGGGACAGGGTGATGGTGAGCGGATGGAATCCGCTCGGGAAGAGACGGGACAGGGTGATGGGCGGTGGGTGATGGGTGTTGGGCGGTGGGCGATGAGATGTATTCGCCGTTGGTGATGAGGGCGAGCGAGAGGCGGCGGAACACCAGGTCGTAGGCTTCAGTCTCATTGTTGCCGTCGGCTCCGGTGCCTTGCTTGCCGTTGTCCTCCATGAAGAGGGCTATCTGCCCGTCGCTCATCAGGCAGAGGTCGGTATAGGCCGAGCATCTGTCCGTCACCTGATAGCCACGCTTCCATCCGTTGGCCAAAGCCTCGCCAGAGGCAAAGTCGGCAGGCGAACTAATCTCCTTGTAATAGAAGCCGACGCTCTTGCGGCCGTAGTTGTTCTCCACGTCGCGTGCAAACTGCGTGTGGAAGGGTAGCGGAACGATGGCGACATGGGTGGGCTTGCCGTCGCTCTGTCGGATGGCGGGCACCAGTTTCAGGGCGTTGTTGCAGGCACCTGCCATACCGGTGATGCCCGAGACGGCCTCCGACCAATAGCCTTCGCCTTTCTCAATATCGGTATAGGTGAAGACGTTGAAATTCTTCTTGCCTAACGCGACATCGCGTGCTCCGGCGTCGTTGCGCACCATCAGCACGACACTGCCGTCGGGCATTTCCTCCACCTTGCCCTCTTCATAGACGGTGTTGGTGGGGAACTGGTCGACAGGTCCGAGTATATGCCAGGTGTCGCCGAAGTCGTCGCTGTAGATGACGCTCGTGCTGTTGCCGCGCGATTTGGTGCGGATGGGGTGGGCTGCATAGATGCGATGGTAGCCCCCAGACACCTTTATCTGTCGGCTCATGCAGAGACTGCCCGAGGTGATGAAGATGGCTGTGGCATCGCCGCCATACAGACCGTAGATATAGGAGGTGATTTCCTCACCATCGTCCCATGTCTGCCCATAGTCGTGACTGCGGAAACGAGCCATGCGGATAGGCTTCTCGGCCGTAGAATGCCACATGGCTGTGCTGCCACAGGGACAGAGCAGGAGCACTTCGCCTGTCTCACGGTCGGCCACGATAGAGGCATCGCCCATTGCCCATCGCCAGTCGGCAGGGTCGGTGTCGTT
Source organism: Prevotella sp. (assembly GCA_017635615.1). Taxonomy (GTDB): domain Bacteria; phylum Bacteroidota; class Bacteroidia; order Bacteroidales; family Bacteroidaceae; genus Prevotella. The sequence continues at coordinate 13,712 of JAGBLC010000005.1, read as the reverse complement.
GCGTTTGCACAGAAGCTTTTCGTCGCTCCAGGTTGTTCCACCATCGGTAGAACGACGGTAGTGCAACTCTATCTGACTCAGTGTGTTGCCGTCGCCAACACCGATGTCGCTCAGCTGGTAGCGATAGTCGCCCACAGCGACGAGCGAACCGTCGGCACATTGCGCGATGGCCGGTATGCGATACGAGGGCGCCTTCATGATCTCGGGCTTCTCGGGCGATGCAAAGAGGGTGACAGCCTCGGGCTGTTGGGCCTGTTGCGCAAGGGCGATGTTTGCAGCAAACATCACGGGCAGGATGTGGAGAAGCCTCGTATTCATTATTTCAGGAAGTCTTCAAAGTACTGCGTTATCTTCTCATGCAGGTGAACGCTGGAGTGTCCCATCATGTTGTGACCTTCGCCCGGATAGACGAAGAAGTCGGGCTGTGTGCCCTCCTTGATACACTCAGCGAGGAACGAGAGGCAATGCTGCGGCACAACGGTGGGGTCGTTGTAGCCGTTGATGATGAGCAGTCGGCCCTTCAGGTCGCGGGCTTTGTTGATGAGCGACGTCTTCGCGTAACCCTCGGGATTCGTCTGCGGGGTGTCCATATAGCGCTCGCCGTACATCACCTCGTACCATTTCCAGTCGATGACGGGGCCACCAGCCACGCCAACCTTGAACGTTTCGGGATAGTTGGTGAGCAGCGAGATGGTCATGAATCCGCCGAAGCTCCATCCGTGAACGCCCATGCGTTCTTGGTCGACGTAGGGCAGCTTCTTGAGGAACTTCACGCCCTGCATCTGGTCTTGCATCTCTATCTGTCCCAACTGGCGGAAGGTAGCCTGTTCGAAGTCGCGTCCGCGATTCTCCGAACCACGGTTGTCGAGGATGAAGAGCAGGTAGCCCTTCTGTGCCATATAGGTCTCCCACGAGCGCGAGCAATAGTGCCAGCGGGCATCGACGTTGTGGGCATGCGGTCCGCCATAGACGTAGACGACGGTGGGATATTTCTTCTGCGGGTCGAAACCGACGGGTTTCACCATGCGATAATAGAGGTCGGAAGTGCCGTCGGCAGCCTTTATCGTGCCGCACGAATACTCAGGAACGTTGTATCCCACCCAGGGATCGTCGGCTGTGAACAGTCGTTTGGTCTTACCAGTCTTGGTGCTGGTCACCTCGATGTTGCGCGGCACGTCAGGCTCCTGATATTTGTCGAGCACCCATTGTCCCGAAGCGGAGAGCGTCGGTCCGTGCCATCCGCGTCCGTTGTCTAAGCGTTTCATCTTCCCGTTCATATTTACAGAATAGATGTTCTGCTGAATGGGACTGTCGGCATTGGCCGTCAGGATGATGGATTTGTTCTTCTCGTCGAAGCCCAGCATCTCCATCACCACGAAGTTTCCGCGTGTCAGCTGGCGCAGTTCTTTGCCTTCGGTGCTAAAGAGATAAAGATGATTGAATCCGTCTTTCTGGCTTTGCATGATGAACTTCTTGTTGTCCCAGGGCAGGAAGACGATGGGATGCTGCGGTTCGACGTATTTTGCATGCGTCTCGCTGTAGAGTTCGGCGATGCGGTTGCCCGTCGTGGCGTCGTAGCTCACCAGTCGGCAGTCGTTCTGATCGCGGTTGAGTTCGAACACGTAGACCGTCTTTGCGTCGGGGCTCCATGCGATGTTTGTGAAGTAGCGGTCGGTGGGGTCGCCTGCGTTGAGATAGACGGTCTTGCCCGAAAGCATATCGTAGACACCGATGGTCACCTTGTGCGACGTCTCGCCGGCCATGGGATATTTGTCGGGCTCATAGGTTGCCTCGCGCTGGAAGATGTCTACCTGCGGATAGTCCTTCACCATACTTTGGTCCATGCGATAGAAGGCGAGCTTCTGTCCGTCGGGACTCCAGAACGTTCCTTTATAGATGCCGAACTCGTCGCGATGGACACTCTTTCCGTAAACAATCTCGCGTGAACCATCGGTTGAGATTTGTCGGGTATTGCCTTCAGCATCACGCACATACAGGTTGTCGGCACTTCTGAAAGCTAAAGCCCTCGACTTGGCACACCATCCTTCGTCTACCTCCTCGATGTCCTTGCACGACTGACGCCACACGGCCTGCTTTTTCTGGAAGTCGACAAGTATGCGCTCTTGCTGGTTTTGCACCAGAACGAGCGGCTCGTCGGGGTAGGGGAAAGAAGCATAGTAGAAGTGTCGGACCTTCAGCGAATCGGCTGTGCCGGCCCAGAGGTTGAGTTCGTCGTTGGTCATCAGCACCGTTTCCTTTCCCGTGAGCTTGTCGACGGTGTAGCATTTATCGACGTCGAGCCTGACGAGCTGGTCGCCCCACCAGGTGTAGTACTGGTTTTGGGGCACCATGTTGTGGTAGTTCTTGCCTCCGAAGTTGAGGTCTTCGAGGGTGAATTGTTTCTGAGCAATCATGTTTGTCGGTGTGTTCAGGTTGAAAAGCATCATGATGAGCAGTGCGATGATGGATGCACCGTTGCGGCGGTTGAAGGGTCGTCCGCCCTTTCCTCCCTTGTTGCCTCCGCCTTTTCCTTTGAAGTCGCGTTTCCATCCGCCTCGCCTGTCGTCGTCACGGCCCTTGAAGTCGCGCTTCCAATGGCCTTGGCGGTCGCCTCCGGAGTAGTCTCTCTCCTCCCTCCGCTCTTCTCTCTCCTCACGTTTCGGACGGAACAGGTTCTCGTCGAAAGCCGGATAGTGCTTGCGGAAAGTGAACGAGCGGATGTCGGCATCCTCGTTCTGCTGGTCGTCGTTGATGCGTTTCTTGAAGTCGCGGCTCTTCTTGAAGCGGTGCTTCTCGGCCATTGCGCGCTTCTCTTCGTCGGTCTTGAGGATGTTGCCCTCCTCGCGGAACACCTTCATCTTGCCCTCGAACATCTGGTAGCGGCGGTATTCGCACTCCAGCGAACCATTATAAAGAGGTATCTTGATGCTGGGTTTCAGGCCGATCTGCTCGAAGCATTCCTCGCGATAGCTCAGAATCCAGGCCTCGTTGCCTGCAAATCGGTGCTTGAGCACCTCACCGATCATCTTGTAGGTGGCCAGCAGGTTGGGCGTCGAGATGCGCTCGCCGTAGGGTGGATTGCTGATGATGATGGCTGGCTGTTCGGGCTTCTGGAAGTCTTTGAAGTCTTGTTGCTCTACGGTGATGTCCTTGGTCAGGCCAGCCGCACGTACGTTCTGGCGAGCGGTATTGACGGCCTTGATGTCGATGTCGTAGCCGTAGATATGGTGGTTGAACTCGCGTTCCTGCGAGTCGTCGTTGTAGATGTCGTCGAAGAGGTCCTGGTCGAAGTCGGGCCATTTCTCAAAGGCGTACTCCTTGCGGAACACACCGGGCGCCATGTTGCGTGCTATCAGGGCCGCCTCGATGAGCAGTGTGCCGCTGCCGCACATGGGGTCGATGAAGTCGGTGTCGCCCTTCCATCCCGACATCAGGATCATTCCGGCGGCCAGCACCTCGTTGAGCGGCGCTGCCACACTCTCCTGTCGGTAGCCTCGCTGGTGCAGACTGGTGCCGCTGGAGTCGAGACAGAGCGTGGCATCCTTGTCGGCAATGTGGATGTGCAGGCGGATATCGGGATTGGTGACAGAGACGTTGGGGCGCTGTCCGGTACGCTCACGGAACTGGTCGGCTATGGCATCCTTCACCTTGTAGGCCACAAACTTCGAGTGGGTGAACTCGTCGGAGAAGACGACGGAGTCGACGGCGAAGGTCGTCTTCAGCGAGAGATACTGCTCCCAGTCTACCTTCATCACCTCGTTGTAGACATCGTCGGCCGATGTCGCCTTGAAGTGCTTGATGGGTTTGAGTATGCGTATAGCCGTATGCAGCTGGAAGTTGGCTCGATACATCATCTCCTTGTCGCCATAGAAGGTCACCACGCGGCGTCCTTCCACCACGCATCGGGCTCCCATCTGGCGCAGCTCTTTTGCCAGGATGGGTTCCAGTCCCATGAAGGTCTTGGCGATGAGTTCGAAGTCGCCTTCTTTCGGTTGGTCGTTACTTGTGTTTTCTTGGGTCTCGATGGCCACCTGTTCTTCCTTCAGAGTGGTCATGTCTAATTCTTGTTCCATTATCTGAATCGTGTATTACTTATGCGATATTCTGTATACCTTTTATAATATATGGGCGCAAAGGTACGGTTTTTTTTTCATTCGTGCAACTTTTTGGTGCAACAAAGCGTCTAATGAGTAAATAATCAACCTAAAAAGCGTATGAAGAAGATTGTATTGGCCCTTGCGGCAACGGTTTGTCTGGCATCGTGTGTCGATGCGAAACTGGGAAAAGAGAGTGTGAAGGAAGAGTTGGAGAACGCGCTGGACATCAGCTCAGACGATGCGTCGGACAAAGGCAAACGCGTTACGGAGACCGTCAGCGTGAAGCCTTTCGAGAAGATTTCGGTGGCGGGGAGCTTCGATGTTCACTACGTTCAGGGTGAAACGACGAGTGTCAAGGTGGAAGGCCCTGTGAAGTATCTCCGGCAGACGGTAGTGGCTAACGATGGTCAGACCCTGCGCATCAAGACGAAGCGAGGCGTCTGGCGCAGTATGGAGGATGTCAATGTCTACATCACGTCGCCCGATCTGACGCATGTCTCGATGGCTGGCAGCGGTGAGTTTGATGCTGAAGGAATGGTAGACACCGACAATCTCACGCTGGAGCTGGCGGGCAGCGGTGAGATTGATTTCAAGCAACTGGTGTGCGACAACCTGAACATCCAGGTGGCCGGCAGTGGCGATGTCGATGTGGAAAGCGTAGATGTCAACAAGGCCGACATGCAGATTGCTGGCAGCGGCGACATCAAGGTGCACTTCGTCAGAGCCGATTTCGTGAGTGCACAAGTGGCTGGCAGCGGCGACATCAAGCTCAGCGGAAAGGCTAAGCAGGTGGAGAAGAAGGTGGCCGGCAGCGGTAGTGTAGACACCGGTAGGCTGGTCACGCAGTAGAACAGACGGCTTATTCTGCGCATAGAAGCGGCAAATCGGAGTGCGATTTGCCGCTTTTCGCAATACTACATTATTAATGTAGTCGCACTACTTTATTAATGTAGTCGCACTACATTATTAATGTAGTCTCACTACTTTATTAATGTAGTCACACTACTTTATTAATGTAGTGTCGGCAAATGACGCAAATTGCATTGGCAAATGACGCAAATTGCATTGGCAAATGACACTTTTAAAAAGGTTCTCACATTCGGAAATAAAAACAAAAAAGATTTTTTGTTTTGTATTTCGCTCATTTAATCGTATCTTTAAATAAGGTACTTTCGCTCGGAAAAGTCCGAAAAAACAAAAGATTGTTTTGTTTTTTCTTGTCTTTTCGCTCATTTAATCGTACCTTTGCACCCATGTTAGAAGTGAAAATAAAAAATTCAGAGCTTGTCAGGGCTGCCGAAAAGGGCCTCGACGAGTTCCTCGACTTGTTCGTCAATGCCATCAAAGAGGCCATCGGAGGCGAGCTCAACGCCGAGACAATGGCTCAGCTGAACAGCGAGCAGATAACGCTCCTCGGCTACGACATCCTGCGATCGGAGTTGATGGATGGCGGTTTCATCCAGCTGATACACAACGGCTACGGGCCCTTCTTCTTCCGCAACCCCTTCGCAAAGGCCGTCAGGCAATGGGGACTGGACGACCTGGCACGGATGATTCGCAAAGCGAACGACCTGTATCGCAAGACGCACGATGAGATTGAGCGCGACTGCAGCGACGAACAGTTCATGGCGCTGTACGAACAGTTTCCCAAATACGACGACTTAGACGACGAGTTTGTGGAGAACGAAGAGCGATGGTCGGCCATGATAGCCTACTATATTGACGAGCATATCGATAATTTTGCAACCGTATTGAATAATGAATAAGGAACAAGAACTGCTCCGCAAGAAGAGCCCCGTCAACATCAAGAACAAGAAGGCCTCGTTCGAATATTTCTTCGTCGAGACATTCACGGCCGGCATCGTGCTGACAGGAACGGAGATTAAGAGCATCCGACTGGGCAAGGCTTCGCTCGTAGACACCTACTGCCACGTCATCAACGGCGAGATGTGGGTGAAGGGAATGAGCATCAGTCCCTATTTCTATGGTTCATATAACAACCATGAGATGAAGCGCGACCGCAAGCTGCTGCTCACCCGACGCGAGATACATCGTCTGCAGGATGCTACAAAGCTGCCCGGCTACACCATCGTACCCACGCTGGTATTCATCGACGAGAAGGGACGGGCCAAGATGGACATTGCCCTCTGCCGAGGCAAGAAGCAGTACGACAAGCGCATGACGCTCAAGGAGAAGGAAGATCGACGCGAGATGGACCGCGCCTTCAAGCGTTTCTGAACCTCCCCAAGCCCCTCCAAAGGAGGGGATGTCGTGGAAGCAAACCGCCACAAGCAATCAATATTCACAATAATAAGATAGAATGAAGAAGAAAAGATGGCACTTGGCTCCGGGAGGAGAGATTACCGAACTGGACCGCCGAGTGATGTACTGGGAACATAAAGGCAAGGAAGTGCCTACACGCGACCTCATCAAGACGCCCGAACAGATAGAAGGCATCCGCCGGGCCGGTGTGCTCAACACCGCTGTGCTCGACGAAGTGGCCCGACTGATTCATGAGGGGATGAGCACGCTCGAGATAGACGAGATTGTCTACAACTATACCACCGAGCACGGGGGCACACCTGCTCCGCTCAACTATGAGGGCTTTCCCAAGAGCGTGTGCACCAGTATCAACGAAGTGGTGTGTCACGGCATACCGAAGGCTGAGGATATACTTCAGGAGGGCGACATCATCAACGTAGACTGTACCACCATCCTCGACGGCTATTTCGCCGACGCTTCGCGCATGTTCATCATCGGAAAGACCACTCCCGAGAAGGAACAACTGGTGCGCGTAGCGAAGGAATGCTTAGAGATTGGCATGGAGACAGCCAAGCCCTACTGCTTCGTGGGCGACATCGGCAACGCTATCGACAAGCATGCGCGGCGCTATCACTATGGCATCGTGCGCGACCTGTGCGGTCATGGGGTGGGCAACGCTTTCCACGAAGAACCCGACGTGGCGCATTATGGCAAGAAGGGTTCGGGCATGCTGCTCGTGCCGGGCATGGTGTTCACCATCGAGCCGATGGTCAATATGGGAACGTGGCGCGTCTTCATCGACTCTGACGATCCTTACGGATGGGAGGTTATCTCGGAAGACGAGCAGCCCAGCGCCCAATGGGAGCACACGTTCCTGATGACCGAGACAGGCGTGGAGATTCTTACCCATTGATAGTATCTATAGCTTCTATAGTTTCTATAGTAACTATAGCTTCTATAGTAACTATAGGTTCTATAGCTTCTATAAAAAAAACAAATAAAAACAATGAAAGAGATATACATACTTGCCATTGAGAGCTCTTGCGACGACACCTCGGCAGCCGTACTGCGCAACGGCGTGCTGCTGAGCAACGTCACGGCCTCGCAGGATGTCCACCGTGCATACGGCGGCGTGGTGCCAGAGCTGGCATCACGAGCCCATCAGCAGAACGTCGTCCCCGTGGTCGACCAAGCACTCAAGCGTGCCGGAGTGGAGCGCCAGCAGCTCTCAGCCATCGCCTTCACACGTGGGCCCGGACTGATGGGCTCGCTGCTCGTAGGCGTCAGCTTTGCCAAAGGAATGGCGCGCTCGTTGGGCATACCGCTCATCGACGTCAACCACCTGCAGGGACATGTGATGGCTCACTTCATCAAAGAGAGCGACGACGACCAGTCGGCACCACCGCTGCCCTTCCTTTGTCTGCTCGTCAGCGGCGGCAACTCGCAGATTGTCAAGGTCAATGCCTACAACGATATGGAGGTGTTGGGACAAACCATCGACGATGCTGCCGGCGAGGCAATCGACAAATGCTCGAAGGTGATGGGGCTGGGCTATCCGGGAGGACCCATCATCGACCGACTGGCCCGGCAGGGCAACCCGCATGCCTACAAGTTTGCCGAGCCCCATATTCCCGGACTCGACTATAGCTTCAGCGGACTGAAGACCAGTTTTCTGTACAACCTGCGCGACTGGATAAAAGAGGAACCCGACTTCATCGAGCATCATAAGGAAGACATCGCAGCCAGCCTGGAATACACCATCGTAGACATCCTGATGAAGAAGCTCAAGCTGGCCGTCAAGCAGACGGGCATCAAGCATGTTGCAGTGGCCGGTGGCGTGTCGGCCAACACGGGGCTGCGCAATGCTTTCCACGACCATGCACGCCGCTACGGGTGGACCATCTATATCCCGAAGTTCAGCTATACCACCGACAATGCAGCCATGATAGGCATCACGGGCTACTATAAATACCTCCACCAAGAGTTTTGCCCCATCGACGCGCCGGCCTTTGCAAAGGTGACGTTCAAGTAGGGAAGAGGGGAATAATAAGATTTCAGGAAATACCGAAACAAAATACTAAGATATGGAATTTGAAAACAGAATCATCAGCCGCGAAATCAATCGTCTGCTCTACGAGAAGGGACTGACGATGGGAACAGCCGAGAGCTGCACAGGCGGCAGGATAGCCGAGGCTGTCATCGCCACACCAGGCGCTTCCAACTATTTCAAGGGAAGCATCATCTCGTATGTCGACGAGATTAAAGAACGACTGCTCGGTGTCGACCACGAGCTGCTCGAAGAGAAGACGGCTGTCTGCGAGGAAATGGCCCAGCAGATGGTAGCCGGAGCTTGCAAGACGCTGTGCGTCGACTTCGCCATTGCTGCCACAGGTGTTGCCGGTCCCGGAGGAGGAACGAAAGAGAACCCCGTAGGCACCATCTGGCTGGCATGCGGAAAGCCTGGCGACACCGTGACGCTGAAGCTTACGGACGACGACGGACGCGACCTCAACATCGCACGGGCCACCAACAAGGCCATGCAGATGTTCTTCGACTACCTGACAGAACGTATTAAGACTGAGGAACAGGAGGCTTGACTTCCGAACGGACGGAGCCTTTCTCGAAGCGGGTGATCAGCTCATCGCCCGCTTCGAGTTGTGTGGCATCGCGAACTACTCGTCCGTTCTTCGTCGTGATGCTGTAGCCACGACGCAGCAGAAGCTGCGGATCGCAGGCTGCCACACGTTGGGAGAGCAACTCCAGACGATGGCGCTCGCGCATCAGCGTTTGCGTAGCTAATGGCGACAGACGGGCGACGAGCAGCTGGAGCTGTGACGAGCTGCTGAGCTGCTTGCGTTGAACAGCTGTCAGCAGACGGTTCTGCAGCTGGTCGATGCGGCGTTGCTGCGCTGTCTTGACCAGCGAGAAGAGTGCCGGGATGCGCTCCGAGAGCGATGCGATGCGCAGCTTCTCGCGTTCCATCCGTTGCGTCACCATGCGGAGGATGCTTTCCTGCGAGAGCATGATGCGTTCGGACGTTGCCTTCAGGTTGCTCACGAGGAAGGCAGCAGCGGCTGTCGGTGTCTTCACGCGCGTGTGCGATACCATATCTAATATACACTCGTCACGATCGTGACCGATGCCCGTGATGATGGGCAGCGGGAAGTTGGCAACATTTTCAGCCAGCAGAAGTGTGTCGAAGCCCGACATGTCGGCAACGGCACCACCACCACGGATGATGACGACGCAGTCGAAGGGTTGCGAGAGCGAGGCTTCGTCGATGGCGTTGAGGGCTGCAATGATGCTCTGCTCCACCTGTTCGCCCTGCATGATAGCGGGGAAGAGCGTTGCCTGAAACCGGAAACCATAGTCGTTGTGCTCCAGCTGGTCGACGAAGTCGCCATAGCCAGCGGCATTGGCAGCCGAGACAACGGCAATGTGCTGTGCAAAGAGGGGAAGCGCGAGCTGTTTGTTCAGGTCGAAGACTCCCTCTTCCTTGAGTTGCTTGATAATCTCCTGTCGGCGGCGTGCCATATCACCCAAGGTGAACGTCGGGTCGATGTCGCTGACGATCCAAGAGAAACCGTAGGCTTCGTGAAACTGTGCATACACCTGCAACAGCACCTTCATCCCTTCGTGTAATGTCTGTCCGGTGGTTCGTTCGAAGCGCGGACGTACCGACATCCACGTGTTTTTCCAGCATTTTGCCGAAGCACGAGCCACAGGGGTGTTGCCACGAAGGTCTTTCTGCACCAGTTCCATATAGCAGTGGCCGCGCACTTCGCGCACCTCCGACAGTTCGGCCTCCACCCAATAGGCATGGGGCATGACGGTTTCTATCGTTTGTCTGACGAGCGAGTTGAGTTCGTATAGTGTAAGTGTCTGCTTCATTGAATAGGTGTATAGTTGTCAATGCAAAAGTAGTGCTTTTTCTTCTATTGAGCAAGTGACAGGCAAAAATACTATCAAAAAAAGTAGGAAAAACGCCGGTGATGGCTTCAAAACACAAAAAACATTACCTTTGGATAAGGTACTTTCGCTCGGAAATGAAAAGAAAAACAATTTTTCCTTTTGCATTTTGCTCGCTTATTCGTACCTTTGCACGCGAGATGAAATCAACAGACAACAAGAAAGCAACCCTCGAGCTGGGTACAAAGCCTGTTGGCAAGTTGCTCGTGCAATATGCCGCACCGGCCATCGTGGCTATGGTGGCCAGTTCGCTCTATAACATCGTCGACTCTATCTTTATCGGACAGGGTGTCGGTCCGCTGGCAATCTCCGGCCTCGCCATCACCTTTCCGTTCATGAACCTGAGTGGTGCCGTCGGTGCCTGTATCGGTGTGGGCGCCGCAACATTCCTTTCCGTGAAGCTTGGACAGAAAGACTACTCGATGGCGCAGCAGATCCTCGGCAACTCGGTGGTGCTGAAAATCATCACGGGCATCATCTTCGGAGCCGTATGTCTGCTCTTTCTCGATCCCATCCTCTACTTCTTCGGGGCGACGGACAACACCATCAGCTATGCCCGCGACTACATGCAGATTATCCTGTTGGGCAATGTCTTCACCCATCTCTACTTCGGCATGAACGGCCTTTTGCGAGCTGCATCGAAGCCGCGGCATGCGATGTATGCCACCATCTTCACCGTCGTGCTCAACACGGCGCTCGACCCGCTGTTTATCTATACCTTCGATATGGGCATTCGTGGTGCCGCTTTGGCCACCGTCCTCTCGCAGCTGACGGCCATGTGCTGGCAGATATGGCTCTTCAGCAATCCCAACGAGCTGCTCCATTTCCGTCGGGGCATCTACCGTCTGAACAAGGATATCATCCGCAACATCCTTGCCATCGGACTGTCGCCCTTGTCGATGAACGCCTGCGCCTGCATCATCGTCATCTTCATCAATACGGCATTGGTGCGCTATGGTGGCGACCTTGCCGTAGGAGCCTATGGCATTGCCAACCGCATCGGGTTCCTCTTCTTCATGATTGTGATGGGAATCAACCAAGGCATGCAGCCTATTGCAGGCTACAACTACGGAGCTCAGCAATACGGCAGGATGATGCGCGTCCTGAACTACTCGATGATAGCGGCCACGTTGATCATGATTGTGGGATGGCTCGTCGGTGAGTTGGCTCCCTATGCTTGCGCCAGGATGTTCACCTCCGACGACGAGCTCATCCGTATTGCCGAGCGGGGCATACGCATCAACATGCTCCTCTTCCCGCTGATTGGCTCGCAGGCGGTCATTACCAATTTCTTCCAGTCGATAGGCAAGGCGAAGATAAGTATTTTCCTCTCGCTCTCGCGACAGATGATCTTCCTGCTCCCGATGCTCATCATCCTACCGCCCATCATGGGCGTGGATGGTGTGTGGGCAGCCTTGCCAGCCTCCGACGCTGTTGCTTTCGTCGTGACTTGGATCATCATGATACGCTATAGGAGGCGCTTTAGGGCGTTGGTCAGTGATAATTGATAATTGATAATTGATAATTAAGCATTATGAATTATGAATTAAGCATTAAGAATTAAGCATTAGGCATTATGGATAATCTGATTATTAACGTAGGACGGCAGCTGGGAAGTGGAGGCTGCGATATTGCGAAGATGCTGGCCGACGACTTCGGCTGTAAGTTTTACGACCGCGAACTGCTGAACCTGGCAGCCCAGGAGAGTGGCTTCTCGGAAGAAATCTTTGAGCAGAACGACGAGCAGAAAGGCTTTCTGAAGTCGCTCTTCCACCTGCATGCCCCGCATATCTCGGACACCAATTTCTATAATAGCCGCTTCTCGCAGGAGAGCCTGTTCCTGTTCCAGAGCGAAGCCATCCGCAAAGCCGCCGACGAGGGTCGCTGTGTCTTCGTAGGCCGTTGTGCCGACTATGTTCTGCGCGACCGTGACGATGTGGTGAACATCTTCATCACGGCCCGCCTGGAAGAACGCATCAAGGCTGTTTGTGAGCGCGAGGGTTGCGATGCTGACAGTGCCCGCCACATCATCAGCGAGAAGGAGAAGCAGCGTGCCAGCTACTACAACTATTATACCGGCAAGCGATGGGGACATGCTGAGAGCTACGACCTGTGTGTCGATACGTCGCTTCTGGGTATAGAACGCACGCGTCAACTGCTTCGTCAATACATCGAATGGAGAATGGATAAGTAGTTGTTGTTCAACGAACAACGTATTTCTTTCCGTTCTTCAGGTTGATGCCCCTTCTGGGCATGCTTGTTCGTTGCCCATGCAGGTTGTAATAGCTCTTCAATGCCTCATCATCCGACAGCCTCTTGATGGTTGTCGGGAGTATTTGAAGCCGCATCTCATTGATGGCATCATCCATCCAAACTTTCCTTCGGGCAAACCATTGGCGCGCATTCTCTATCTCGTCTGGGAAGGGGGTGCGCACTTCGTTCCAACGGATGCCGTCCCACTTGACCGCTTCTTCCATCTGGGCAGCTAATGCTGAGGCCGACAGCTGTTCGAGCCAGTCGTCTATCTCGTTGTAGAAGGTGGGTGCCACAGCATCGTAAAGCTCGACATATTCGCGAAGGAAAGCCTGATTCTCGCTGTCGAACAGGTTTTTGAAATAGAACACACCATGAAGCGTCGACCAACGCTCGTCGCACAACAAGGCGGTGTCGAAGTCCCACAGATTGGCCATCATCACTTTGCTCGCTGGCGTGCTGTCGTATTTCGTGAGATAATAGTTAGAGCCCGCAGAATCGCGTGTGCCCAACAAGTCGTGGCTGAGGAGCCATACGGCAAACGAGTGAACATCGATATAGTTGGCATAAGTGCCGTTGTAGAGCGATTGCTCTACGGCTGTTATCATCTCTGTGAAGTAGGCTATCTGCTCGGGAGTAATCTCGTCCGGTTCGGGATATTTGAAGGTGTAGTGCATTGGGCGCTCCAGTGTGGGGCTTTCCACGTAGACATCCTCATTCCACCAGTATGGGTCGTATTCGAAGAGGAAACCGTCCGTATCGACGTTGATGCGGCACGATGGGTTTCGCCTGACCGATTCTGTCAGAAGGTAGACACCTTTCCACTCGCCATTGAAGAAGAGGTTGACGTGTTCGTAGGCTGGTGTCCACGGTTGGCCCAAAAGGCTGTTCACCTTGAACCCCACATCGGCAAGGATGCCTAACGTTGTGAGCAGCAGCCAGTTCTTGTCGTTGTATCGGCTGTCGCCCCGTCGGAGCATGTCGGCCTTCTTCTGGAGCTTGATTTTGTAGGGCTTCTTGGGTTGTCGGGCGCTGGTGTTGCCACGTATCTTGATGGTCATGCCGCTGATGTCTTCCTCGTATTCGCCACTGTCGAACAAGAGCGAAACGCCCAGCGAGATAGTCACTCAT
>JAGBLC010000096.1 GCA_017635615.1 Prevotella sp. | reverse complement strand
GGAGATGCACACCTTTGTGGTGGCTGCTGCGCGGACGTCGCAGGCTGGCAGCGGTTCGTGCTTGTCCTGGTTGGGCGTATGGCGGTCGGGCAGACAGCGGTAAGGTCCTGTCCGGAAGCTGATGCGCTCCACCTGACTGACGGCATGGAGGTTGGGAACGACGTTGCCCGCACAGCGCGTCGTGCCACTACCCCGCGTGTCAACGTCGATGGTGATGGTCTGCTCGGAGCCTAACTGATAATGGCCCACCACCCGTCCGGCCGTGCTGACGATGCCTTGGTGGAAGCTCAAGGAAAGAGCCCGCTCGCCGTGGCGGTCGGTGACATCCACTTCGAAGGGCTCGTCGCCTTCGCTCACGATGTTGATGCCGAACGTGATGCGTGCATGCTCAGCCTGCTGGAAGACGCGTATGGCCCGGGCATAGTCGTAGGTGTCGCTGTCGGTGAGGCATAGACGATGGTCGTTGTCGACGAAGACGTCGCACCACCGTGGTCGGTAGATATTCCAGTTGGCAATGGGAGCGCCGGGTGACGTGGTGCTGAAGTCATCGTCGACAGGTCCCTCCCACGTCGTACGTACCGGCAGCGGCACACGGCTCACCCACACATCCTCCTTGTTGACTGTATAGGCAAGCCACATGTTCTGGTCGTCGGGCTGCTGTTCGCCTTCGGTGATGCCCCGCACGTAGCAGGGTCCGAAGTCTTTGTTCTCGCCGAAGAAGCGGCGTGGCGGCACCTCACCATGAACGACGGCCATCGAGTCGAAGCGGATGCCATCGTCGCTGGTGACGGCAACGAGAGGATAGCGGTAGGGCTGCGTCTCGATGGGATTGTAGACCATGGCATAACGCCCGTCACGGGTGCGCTGTCCCCAGTTCTTCCCGCCCGCCATGATGAGCGAGGGAATGCGGACGGGAGTAGACCACGACAAGCCCTCGTCGGCTGAGAGGGCGGCATACGACCATTTCCACAGTGCCACCACATGGCCGTCGTTGCGGTGGAAATAGGATGTAGCCTGCACGCGGTTGATAGAGTCTTTGAGGTGGTAGAAACCGTCGAGCCCCCGGTCCTCGTCGATCCATTGCAGCGTCTTGAGAGGGTCGGCGAGCAGCGCCTGGCATGCCTCGCGGAACCCTTTATCCTTCGAGCGCGTATAGAAGGGATAGCTGGTGTTGCTTTCATTCCAGTCGGCATGCGAGGTGTAGCGGATGAAGTAGATAGGTCCCATCGTGCCGTCGCGGTAGACCTCGCGCACCACGCGGCCGATGCCTCCCTGGCGGAAGGGGTCGTAGCTGTGACCGTAGAAGGCCAGGGTGAGCAGGCGACCGTTGGGCGCAGTATAGAAGCCCATGCGCTGGTGCATGATGTAGCCGTAGTAAGGCTTCTGCGGCGTGATGCCCTCCGGCGGTGTATAGGCTGGGAATGCCACCTGCGGCTTGCCCCAGGAGCGCCCGTCTTGGGAAGAGACGATGAGCGTGTGTCCCGGCGGCTGTTGCTCGTCGGCGGGATTGCTCAGATACTGCAGGTAGAAACGCCCGTTCCAATAGGTGATGTTGGCCGCATGGTTGTACGTCCAACCATAGTCGTCGGCATCCTCGGGATGGGTGCGGTTGGCTCGCATCACCTGGATGTTCTCCGTACCGATGGCGTAGCGCAGCCCGCCCTCATGGAGGCGGGGATTGCATATCTCACCGCCTACATAGGCCACCGGCTCGGCGGCGGTGCCTGTCTGCGCTGTGGCGGCTATCGCAGCAAAAGATGCGATAACAGCCGAAAGGATGGTTTTCTTCATCTTCATAAAGGTTTTATTTCGACGACAAACTTACTCATTTTTTTTCAAACACAATGGTTTTCCGCCCGTTTTTTGTTATTTCTTAAGATTCGCCGCCACAGCATTTTAACATACGAAATACTTACCAAATGTGAAGGAAAAGGCGCTAAAAGGAAAGTAAACAGTTAAATATTTGTTAAATAATTGTAGCCATATACATATTTTACAAAAAAAATACTACCTTTGCATCGAGTAAAAAAAGGTCGTATCGGTTAGATCGGGATACTCATCAAATAAAATTACACTTTGACTCGGTATCTCATGCCAATGGCGGGCCACGTTGGGCTTTTCGGCCTGATAGTTGTATAACCGGTGGATTACAAAGGCTGAGTGCCATCATAACTTCGTAAAAAGGAGTTTCATCACATCACGGTGCGACCTTACTCTTTTTTTACTAACCGTCAAAATAAAACGATAATTGTTCAGAGCAAAATGTTCTCGGGTATTATAGAGGAATTCGCAAAGGTGGTAGCTATCCGCCACGATCAGGAAAACATCCACTTCACGCTGAGCTGTTCGTTCGGCCACGAGCTGAGCATCGACCAAAGCGTGGCGCACAACGGGGTGTGCCTCACCGTGGTAGACCTCGACGGCGACTGCTATACCGTGACGGCCATGAAGGAGACGCTCGAACGCTCGAACCTCGGCCTGCTGAAGGTGGGCGACAAGGTGAACGTCGAACGGTCGATGATGATGAACGGCCGTCTCGACGGACATATCGTGCAGGGGCACGTCGACATGACGGCTACCTGCATCGCCACAAAAGATGCCGACGGCAGCACCTACTTTACCTTCCGCTATCCCTACGATGCGGACATGGCACGGCGCGGCTACTTCACTGTCGACAAGGGCAGCGTCACCGTCAACGGCGTATCGCTCACCGTCTGCAACCCCACAGCCGACACCTTCGAGGTGGCCATCATCCCCTACACCTTCGAGCACACCAACTTCTGCGACATCCGTGTAGGCACGGTGGTGAACATCGAGTTCGACATCCTCGGAAAGTATATCGCCCGGCTGCAAAACCTGCAGCAAGAGCAACCAACGAAGTAAAGAACCCTATAGCGATAGGCAAGGAGCATGAAATCAGCGGAAGACAACAAGCGCAACCACCGGTTGTTCATCCTGTTCAACGTCATCGTTTGGATAGTGTTCTTCCTGCTTAATTTCCTGTTCGCGACACCCAACCTGCAATATGGCATCTCGTATGCTCTGTTGACACTCACGATACCGGCAAGCATGTGCCTGATGTACTATAGCAACTATGCCTGGCTCGTGCCGAAATGGTTCGTCAGAAAGCGCTACCGTCCTTTCTTTGCCGTCAACATCGTGCTGACCGCCGTGTTGTGCCTCATCATCCATGTGGCGATAAGCACCGTGATACAGCATAAGCACGAAATGGGGGTACCGCTACAGACACCAGCTCCAAGCGCACTGCTGCAGACAGCATTCGTGCTGCGCGACATCCTGACCATCGCACTCTCCTGCGGAGCTGCTGTCTTGGTGAAGTTGTCGCTGATGTGGAACGAGGCCGACCGCCGTCAGAGACAGACGGAGGTGGAAA
This sequence comes from Prevotella sp., assembly GCA_017635615.1. GTDB lineage: Bacteria > Bacteroidota > Bacteroidia > Bacteroidales > Bacteroidaceae > Prevotella. Next base: position 1,292 of record JAGBLC010000096.1, on the reverse strand, counting down.
AGGCTGAGACGGAATTGCGGCTGCTCTCCAACCAGATACGCCCCCACTTTCTGCTCAACACGCTGAACAACATCTATGCCCTCATCGCCATCGACGGCGAGAAAGCCCAGAAGGCCGTCATGTCGCTCAGTCATCTGCTGCGCAACATGCTCTACACCGACGGCAGCGCGCGCATCAACATCAGCGAGGAGGTGAAGCTGCTCAAGAGCTACATCGACCTGATGACCATCCGCCAGCAGCGCAACGTGAGCATCGAATCGCACTTCGAGGTGGAACCGAACGCCGACATCTACGTGGCACCGCACATCTTCATCACCCTCGTGGAGAACGCCTTCAAGCATGGCGTCAGCGCTACGAAAGAGAGCCGCATCAGCATCAGCCTCAAAGCTACGGCCGAACGCATAGAGTTTTGCACAGAGAACAGCAACTATCCGAAGACAAGCAGCGACAAGAGCGGACACGGCATCGGACTGAAACAAGTGAAGCGGCTACTCGAAAACTCTTATCCGGGCAAATATGAATGGACAAGTCAAACAAATGAAGATATTAACACTTACATCTCTAAAATAATATTGTATGATACTAAAATGTGCAATCATTGACGACGAGCCTCTGGCAGCCGACCTTTTGGCAAGCTATGCAAAAAAGCTCCCCATGCTCGACCTGAGAGGTACTTACAACAGTGCCATCACAGCGATGAAAGACCTTCGTGAGAACCCCGTCGACCTGCTCTTCCTCGACATCCAGATGCCGGAACTGAGCGGACTGGAGTTTGCAAGAATCCTTCCGCGACAGACGAAAGTGGTGTTTACATCGGCTTTCAGCCAGTATGCCGTTGACGGCTACAAGGTGAACGCCCTGGGCTATCTGCTCAAGCCTATCAGCTATGAGGACTTCATGGCCGTCACCAACCGTGCCTTCGAGGTGCTCAACAACGAACAGCAGACAACGCTCCTGACACAAGATAAGTTTATCTTCGTCAAGAGCGACTACAAGCTGGTGAAGGTGGAACTCGATGACATTCTCTACATCGAGGGTCTGAAAGACTACGTGAAGATCTACCGTAAGGACAAGCGTCCGATTCTCTCGCTCATCAACATGAAGAAAATCGACGAGACGCTACCCCACCCCGACTTCTTGCGCGTGCACCGCTCGTTTATCGTACACATGTGCAAGCTCGACATGGTAGACCGCGGACGCATCGTCTTCGGCGAGGAGTTTATCCCCATCTCGGAGAGCTACAAGGCCGAGGTGCAGCGCTTCCTCGACGGTCACACGCTCATGTAGGCTTT
>JAGBLC010000095.1 GCA_017635615.1 Prevotella sp. | reverse complement strand
ATACGATAGCGGAGCACGCCAGAGATAAGCTTGGCATAGTTCCAGTATTCGGGGTTGAACTTCTCCGAAAGGCCCTCTACGGTTGTCTTGTAGCCGCGCTTGTTCTCAAACTGGAAGTCGTAGCGCTTCGTGCCGTCCTCGTTGACCTGCTTGATAATCTTACCCTTGGTGACCGACTTGGGCAGCATGATGCCCTCGTCTTCGTCTTGCAGACCGGTGAAGATCTCGTAGGGATAGCCGTCGAGCAGTCCGACGAAGGCCACCCACTTCTCTTTGTTGTTCTGGAAGCGAACCACGTCGCATTCGAGTACCTTCGGACGTACCTCGGTCACTTCGGGATACTTGCAGGGAGCAGGTTCGGGTTTTTCCTTCTTCTTCTCGACCTGAATCATCACGCCCGAACGTGAACCGTCGCGATAGATGGTGCAACCCTTACATCCGCTGCGCCAGGCCTCCACATACAGACGGTTGACCAGGGCCTCGTCGACATCGTTAGGCAGGTTGACCGTGACGCTGATAGAGTGGTCCACCCACTTCTGTATCTCGCCCTGCATCTTCACCTTCATGAGCCAGTCGACGTCGTTGGCTGTTGCCTTATAGTAGGGCGAACGCGCCACGAGCTCTTCTATCTCCTCCTGTGTATAGCGTTTCTCCGTGTCGATGCCGTTGATGCGCATCCATTCGAGGAACTTCTTGTGATAGACGATATATTCTTCGAACGAGTCGCCCACCTCATCGACAAAGTCGACATGCACATTGGTGTCGTTGGGGTTCACCTTGCGACGACGCTTGTAGACGGGCAAGAAGACGGGTTCGATGCCGCTTGTCGACTGCGTCATGAGCGAGGTCGTTCCGGTAGGAGCGATAGTCAGACAGGCGATGTTGCGACGGCCATACTTCACCATCAGGTCGTATAGCTCGGGGTCTTCGCCCTTCAGACGGAGGATGAAGGGGTTGTTCTCTTCGCGCTTGGCATCGAAGATTTCGAAGGCTCCGCGCTCCTTGGCCATCATCACCGACGAGCGGTAGGCGGCCAGAGCCAGCGTGCGATGCACGTTGACGGCAAAGTCGGTGGCTTCCTGTGTGCCATAGCGCAGCAGCATGGCGGCTATCATGTCGCCCTCGGCCGTAATGCCTACGCCCGTGCGGCGCCCCATCGAGCTCTTACGCTTGATTTTCTCCCACAGGTGATACTCAGCCCCTTTCACCTCCTGGCTCTGCGGGTCTTCCTTGATTTTCTCCATGATGAGGTCTATCTTCTCCAGTTCGAGGTCGACGATATCGTCCATCAGACGCTGTGCATAGCCCACATGCTTGCGGAACAGCTCGTAGTCGAAGTAAGCATCCTTTGTGAAGGGGTTGACAACATACGAATAGAGGTTGATGCTCAGCAGTCGGCACGAGTCGTAGGGGCAGAGGGGAATCTCGCCACAAGGGTTGGTGGACACGGTGCGGAAGCCGAGGTCGGCATAGCAGTCGGGAATACTCTCCCGGAGGATGGTGTCCCAGAAGAGCACACCAGGTTCGGCACTCTGCCATGCGTTGTGTACAATCTTCTCCCAGAGTTCCTTGGCTCGGATAGACTTCTTCACCTTCGGGTCGGCACTATCTACGGGGAACTGCTGCACATACTCCTTGTCGTCGATGGCGGCCTGCATGAATTCATCGTCAATCTTAACGCTGACGTTGGCTCCAGTTACCTTTCCTTCGGTCATCTTGGCATCGATGAACGATTCAGAGTCGGGATGCTTGATGCTGACGGAGAGCATCAGCGCACCACGCCGACCGTCTTGTGCCACCTCGCGCGTACTATTACTATAACGCTCCATGAAGGGAACAAGACCCGTCGAGGTCAATGCCGAGTTGTTCACGGGCGAACCTTTCGGGCGGATATGCGTCAGGTCGTGACCCACGCCGCCACGGCGCTTCATCAGCTGAACCTGCTCCTCGTCAATACGCATGATGGCTCCGTAGGAGTCGGCATCGCCATCGAGGCCTACGACAAAGCAGTTTGACAACGAGGCCACCTGGAAGGAGTTTCCGATGCCCGTCATCGGACTTCCTGCCGGCACGATGTAGCGGAAATGGTCGAGCAGATGGAATATCTCGTCTGCCGACATCGGGTTGTCATACTTCTTCTCGATGCGCGCAATCTCGTTAGCGATGCGCCAGTGCATATCCTCGGGTGTCTTTTCGTAGATATTGCCGAAGCTGTCCTTCATGGCATACTTGTTCACCCAGACGCGGGCGGCCAGCTCGTCGCCCTTGAAATATTGCAGCGAAGCCTCGAAAGCCTCATCGTATGTGTAAGTTTTCATATATATATAATAATGTATAGGTTTATCCTTTGCCAAATCGGTGCAAAGATACAACCATTTTCTGAAATAAAAAAATACTTTTTGGAAAAACTTTCAAAAAATTTTGTGCAAAAGTTTTCCGTTTTGGGAAACATCCCCATGTTTCACAGTCTGCATATATCTACAAAATAGAACGCAGAGACGCAAAAGATATGAATAGATAATGCCATAAAACAAAAAAAATGGCTTTTCATTTTGCAATGTTCATTCTTATTTGTACCTTTGCAGCACGAATAACAATCACTATGAGCAAAGGAAAATTAGAGAAGTTTGCCGACCTCGACCGTTACGACAACGTGTTCCAGCATCCCTACTCCACCATGAAGGACGTTGTGTTCGACATGCGCGGCCATTGGCGCGAACAGTATTTCCACAACCCGAACCCCATCGTCGTGGAGCTCGGTTGCGGCAAGGGCGAATACACCGTAGAGCTGGCCAAGCTCTACCCCGACTTCAACTTCATTGGTGTCGACATCAAGGGAGCACGTCTGTGGACGGGAGCCACACAGGCGCTGAAAGAAGGAATGAAGAATGTGGCCTTCCTGCGTACCAACATCGAGATTATCGACCGTTTCTTCGCTGCCGGCGAGGTGCAGGAACTGTGGCTCACCTTCAGCGACCCACAGATGAAGAACCCCAGGAAGCGACTGACGTCGACCTTCTTCCTCGAGCGCTACCGCCACTTCCTGACCGACGGTGCCACCATCCATCTGAAGACCGACTCCAACTTCCTCTTCACCTACACCACGCTGCTAGCTGAGCGCAACCACCTGCCGGTGCTCTTCCGTACTGAAGATCTGTACCACGACCCGAACATCAAGGACGACCCCATCCTGTCGATTCAGACCTACTACGAACGGATGTGGATGGACCGCGGGCTGAACATCCGGTACATGAAATTCCGCCTGCCACACGACGGACAGCTTGAGGAACCCGAGGTGGAAATAGAACTCGACGAGTATCGCAGCTACCGCCGCGACAAGCGGAGCTCGAAAGAGCGTGCCTTCTGAACCCGTGGTTGAAAGCCAATGCGGCATTTAAGGAACATGAACACGTCATTTAAGCCCAGTAAATGCGGCATTTAAAGAACCTGAATGCGGCATTTCGAGACCACGTCTTTTACGAATTAATCGAATTATTTAAATAGAAAAAGATGACAATAAGTTTCAAAAAAATCAGGATTGCAGCTGTGCTGCTGGCTCTCACTTCGTTTCAGCCCTTGTCGGCACAGTATGTACCCAGCGAAGACAACCTGCAGGCCCGACAGGAGTTTGAGGCCGACCGCTTCGGCATCTTCCTCCATTGGGGCATCTACAGCATGTTCGCCCAGGGCGAATGGTATCTCAACACAGGCAACCTCAACCGCGACGAGTATGCCAAGGCTGCCTCGGGCTTCTATCCCATCTTGTTCGATGCACACGCATGGGCGAAGGCTTTCAAGGATGCCGGTGCGAAGTATGTCACCATCACCAGTCGCCACCACGACGGATTCTCGATGTTCCATACGGCAGAGAGTCCCTATAACATCGTCGATGCCACGCCGTTCAAGCGCGATGTCATCGGCGAACTGGCCGAAGCCTGCCGTGAAGAGGGGCTTCGCTTCCACGTCTATTACTCGACGCTCGACTGGACGCGCGACGACTATCCGATGGGCCGCACCGGTCTGAACACGGGCAAGACGGGACCGGGCGACTTCGCCCACTACCTGCAGTTTATGAAGAACCAGGTGCGCGAGCTGCTCACCAACTATCCCAACATCGAGGGACTCTGGTTCGACGGCAACTGGGACCACGACTCCGACTCGGTGGCCTTCGACTGGCACATGCCCGAGTTCTACCGCCATATCCACAGCATCAAGCCGCGCTGCCTCGTCGGCAACAACCATCACGAGGCCGTCATCGAGGGCGAGGACTTCCAGATGTTCGAGCGCGACCTGCCCGGCGAGAACACTACGGGCTGGGCTGACAACCAGGTTGTCAGCAAGCTGCCCTTGGAGATGTGCCAGACGATGAATGGCATGTGGGGCTATAAGGTGGCCGACCAGAACTATAAATCTTCCGAGAAGCTCATCGAACTGCTCACCCGTTCCGCCTCGAAGGGCAGCAACCTGCTCCTGAACATCGGTCCGCAACCCAATGGCGAACTGCCTGCCGCGGCTCTCAGCCGCCTGAAGGAGATGGGACAGTGGCTCCGTCAGTATGGCGAGACCATCTATGGCACACAGGCGGGACCTACCGGCGACCAGCCGTGGGGTGTCAGCACGCAGAAGGGCAACAGCATCTTCCTCCACGTCTTCGATGCTGAGGCACAGACCATCGAGACAGACTGCCCCAAGAAACCGCATGCCGTCGTCGACTTCATCTCTGGTCACAAGCTTGCCTACACCTTCAACAAGAAGGCCCGTCGGCTCACCGTCCGTCTGCCGCAAGCAACAACGCCCTACCAGCGCGTCATCACCCTCACCGTGAAATAATTATCATTTCGTCTAATTCGTTTCATTCGTATAATTCGTGGTTTAAGAAAAAAATGCAGTATACATTAGAAGTCTGTGCCGCCAGCATGCAGAGCGTAGCGGCAGCCGCAGAAGGCGGTGCACGCCGCATCGAGCTCTGCTCGGCTCTCTCCCTCGACGGACTGACCCCCTCGATGGGAATGATCCGTATCGTGAAGGAACGCTTCCCCCAACTGACGCTCCATGTGCTTGTCCGTCCGCGTGAGGGCAACTTCGTCTACAACGACGTGGAGCTGGCAACGATGCAGAGCGACATCATCGAATGCCGCAAAGCAGGAGCTGACAGCATCGTCGTAGGAGCACTGACTCCCGAAGGCGACATCGACCTGGCGGCTATGCAGCGCCTGATGGAGGCAGCCGACACGCTGCCCGTCACCTTCCATCGTGCCTTCGATGTCTGCCGCCATCCCGAAGAAGCCTTAGAGCAGGTCATCGCCCTTGGCTGTCGCCGCATCCTCACATCGGGCCAGCAGCCCACAGCCGAGCAGGGCATCCCCCTACTCCACCGTCTGAACCAGCAGGCCGACGGGCGCATCATCCTGATGCCCGGTGGTGGCGTCAATGCCACGAATGCCCCGCTCATCCTCCAACAGACAGGCTGCACTGAGATTCACGCTTCTGCCTCCTCGCTGCAGCCCAACGGACTGAAGGACACCGACCCACAGAAGGTGCAAGCCATCCTCGAAGCCCTGTCATAGCCCCCTATATAATACAAAAGTGAAGGCCGGAGAATCTGATGTCCGGCCTTCACTTCTTTTTACAGAACGGTATGTAAAAAGTAAGAAGTGCGATTCAAAGAAAGCGTTCGAGAATTTCCAGACACATACGGCTATTGTGATAGGGGCATTTCCAGAACCCAGCCTTGTCGTCAATAGTATTGAGCGACCCATCGCTATGACGACTCCAATACCACTCGCCATGCTTATAGTCTATCAGATTGTCCTTGATGTACCGCCATAGGTGGAGGGCTTTTTCGAATGCCGAATTGTCATGGAAATGCTGGTAAATGTTGACAAAGCCTACCACTGCTTCGGCCTGCACCCACCAGTGGAGGTCATCGTCAACAGCACCAGTCGTAAGATTGGCCTCATGAATCATGGCGCCATCGGCAGTGAGACCTTTTTCTGAGGCTTTCGCTACCATTTTTACAATCGGTTCCATTCTGCTTAACACTTCTCTGTCGCCTAATACGAGTGCTGCCTCATGTATCAGCCACGAACATTCGATGTCATGACCATAGCTTTCCAGTTGTTCCGTACTTCGTGTCCAGTCCATGTCGAAAAACAAGTCCAGATGATGTGTCTCGGGATTGAGTATCCTGTCTGTGAAGATTTTGATGATATGGCGCAACGACTCTTCCAATTCTTCCGAAGGCCAAATACGGTACAGATTGGTATATGGCTCAATGATATGTAGATGGGTATTCTGCGACTTGGGATAATTGGCATCATGCTCAGACAGACGCATGTCGGCGATGGGCTGCCAGTCGCGGGCCGTGGCCTCAATATAGCCGCCCTGCTCATGGTCGCGGGCATGCTCCTCGATGCAGTGATACAGTCTGACAGCCTGCATCAGTGCTTCCTTGTCGCCAGTGGCGCGGGCGTATTCCGACAGGCCATAGATGGCAAAGCCAATGGCATAGAACTGCTTCTTCGTGTCCTTTT
>JAGBLC010000094.1 GCA_017635615.1 Prevotella sp. | reverse complement strand
GTGATAAAAGAAAAAAGGAAAATGGACACGGCTATCCCGAATTTGCGAATTTACGAATTTTCATCCGCGCAATGACAATTCTGTAATTCTATAATTCGTGATAAAAGAATAAAGGAAAATGGACACGGCTATCCCGAATTTGCGAATTTACGAATTATTCATCCGCGCAATGATAATTCTTTAATTCTATAATTCGTGATAAAAGAAAAAAGGAAAATGGAAACGGCTATCCCGAATTTGCGAATTTACGAATTATTCATCCGCGCAATGACAATTCTGTAATTCTATAATTCGTGATAAAAAGAAAAAAGATATGGATTATATTTATCCTGAAGAATCAAAGAGGCTATTAGGCATTGCCATGCAACTGCATAGGGAATTGGGATGCGGGTTCAAGGAGAAAGTGTATCAAGACGCTTTCGAGGTTCTGCTTCAAGAGAACGAAATTCCTTATGAAAGAGAGAAGCATCTGGCTTTGACCTTTCATGGAGTGCTTCTTGAACACGATTTCTACTATGATTTTCTGTGCTATGGGAAAATCGGTGTTGAGCTGAAAGCATTCAGTGAAATAACAGGCGAGTTCGAGTCACAACTCATCAACTACCTCCATGTCGGCAATCAACAGTTGGGACTTTTACTTAATTTTGGCACTACAAGTCTTCAATATAAGTTCTTTCCTAATCGTCCAGATTATACTCGGTCATTCTCTAATTCCTTTTCCCTCTCATCGTTTGAGCAATAAATAATCTCTAATTCTCCAATTCGTGATCAAAAAAACTTCTGAAACATGACGAATACATTACTTTACATCACCTGGAACCCGAGCCTCACTCTCGGACCTATCCGCTGGTACTCGCTGTGCTGGCTCGTCGGACTGGCACTGGCCTACATCATCGTCAGAAAACTGTTCTACCAGCAGGGCATCGCCGTCAGGACTGTCATGAAGAACGGGAAGAAAGAGGAAGAGAACGTCTTCGACCCACTCTTCATCTACTGCTTCCTCGGCATACTCATCGGTGCCCGACTGGGCCACTGCCTGTTCTACCAGCCCGACTACTTCCTCTCGTCCGGCAAGCACATCGTCGAGATGTTCCTGCCCATCCATTTCATGCAGGACGGCTCGTGGAAGTTCACCGGCTACGAGGGACTAGCCTCTCATGGCGGCACCATCGGCATCATCATTGCCTTGCTGCTCTATGTGCGCTGGTCGAAGCTGAAAGCGTGGACCGTACTGGACAACATCGCCATCGCGACACCCGTCACGGCCTGCTTCATACGCTTGGGCAACCTGATGAACTCCGAGATAATCGGCAAACCCACCGATGTACCTTGGGCCTTCATCTTCGAGCGCGTCGACATGATGCCGCGCCATCCCGGTCAGCTCTACGAAGCCATCGCCTATGCCGTCTTCTTCTTCGTCGGCTGGTGGTTCTATCGCCACAGTTCGGGCTATGCAGGCAGCAAGACCACCCGTCAGCCGTTGCCCGTCAGCGTGGGCAGCGGGTTCTTCTTCGGACTGTGCCTGACGCTCATCTTCACCTTCCGCTTCTTCATAGAGTATACCAAGGACATCCAGGAAGACTTCGAGGCTGGCATGATGTTCAACATGGGACAGCTCCTCTCAGTGCCCTTCATCGTCATTGGCATCGTCTGCATGGTGCGTGCATGGCGTAAGAAGACAGCCTGACGGCATGCGAAACTTGAATAAAATAACTTAAAGGATATTGAATAATTTCGGAAAACGGCCGCTTTGACGTATCTTTGCAGGTCAATATGATTAAATAGGTATAGCAATGAAAATAGCAATCATAGGCTTTGGCAAGATGGGCCACATGATAGAGCAGATAGCTCGCGAGCGTGGCCACGAGATAGTGAGCATCATCGACATCGACAACGCCGGCGACTTCGATAGCGAAGCTTTTGCCGGGGCCGATGTGGCCATCGAGTTCACCGCCCCAAGTGCTGCTTACGGCAATGTGATGAAGGCTTTCAGCAAGAACGTGAAGGTGGTGAGCGGTTCGACAGGATGGATGGACCAGCACCGCTCGGAGATGGAACGCCTCTGCCGCGAAGAGGGGAAGACGCTCTTCTGGGCTTCCAACTTCTCCGTCGGCATGGCCATCTTCCAGGCTCTCAACCGACAGCTGGCCAAGATTATGAACCAGTTCCCGCAATATGATGTCAGCATGGAGGAAACGCACCACGTGCACAAAGTCGACCATCCCAGCGGAACGGCTATCACCCTGGCAGAGAACATTCTGCGTGAGATAGACCGTAAGGACGCATGGGCGGAAGACACCACGGATCCCGACAAGCTGCGCATCGACAGCATCCGTCGCGGTGAGGTGGCCGGTATTCATACCGTACGCTACGACTCGACAGCCGACCTCATCACCATCTCGCACGATGCTCACTCGCGTCAGGGCTTCGCCCTCGGGGCCGTCTTGGCGGCCGAGTATGCCGCCCGGCACACAGGCCTCCTGTCTACCCGCGACCTCTTCGATTTCTAAAACCTCCCCAAGGTTCAGAAATTTGCTTCATCACAATCTCCCCAAGGTTCAGTAAGTCGCTGTTCTGCAGCGACAACCCACAAAAATACATCAGCAATGAAAAAGGAAAAAGCTCCAAACATGCCCCTACAGTGGCTCAAGTTCATCGTCGTACTCGTGCTCTATCTGCTCTTCCTCTATTGGGTGAAGAGCTGGTGGGGACTCATCGTCGTTCCCTTCATCTTCGATGTCTACATCACGAAGAAAATCAAGTGGCAGTGGTGGAAAGAGGCTGAAGGCCCCGTGCGCTTCATCATGTCGTGGGTCGATGCGCTCGTCTTTGCTCTTGTGGCCGTCTACTTCATCAACCTCTTCTTCTTCCAGAACTATGTCATCCCCTCCAGCTCGTTAGAGAAGTCGCTTCTCACGGGCGACTACCTCTTCGTCTCGAAAGTGTCCTATGGACCGCGCATCCCCGAGACACCGCTGACACTGCCCCTGACACAGCATACACTGCCCATGTTCGAGTGTAAGTCGTACATAGAGTGGCCTCACTGGGACTACCGTCGTGTGAAGGGCTTGGGGAAGGTGGAGCTCAACGACATCGTCGTCTTCAACTATCCCGCAGGCGACAGCGTCATGTCCAACCCGCAATATCAGGCCAACGACTACTATAAAGCATGCTTCTCGGCCGGGCTGGATATGTACAAGAACCAATATGGTGGACTGCCCGTCATGGACAGCCTGCCGAAGGAGAAGCGCGACGAGTTCTACCGCGTCATCATCAATGCCGGACGCGATGCTATCAAGAACAACCCGCAGGAGTATGGCAAGATAATCCGTCGGCCTACCGACCGCCGCGAGAACTACGTGAAGCGCTGCGTCGGACTGCCCGGACAGACGCTGCAGATCAAGGACCACATCGTCTATCTCGACGGCAAACCCAACAAAGAGCCCGACAACGTGCAGTACACCTACTTCGTCAAACTGAAGCAGATGATGCCCGACGAGGTGATGAAGCAGCTGGGCATCTCGATGGAAGACCTCACCATGCTCAACCAGACGGGCTTCATGCCGCTGACGAAGCAGGCTGCCAAGACGCTGGCTGACAACAAAGACCTTGTGGAGAGCATTCGCCCCGTCAAGGACAGCGACCTCACCGAAAACAAACTGACCGACCAGACCTATCCCGTAGACCACTACACCGGGTGGACACGCGACAACTACGGCCCCATCTGGATTCCCGCCAAGGGACAGTCGGTGAAGCTCACGATGGACAATATCTACATCTACGAGCGGCCCATCCGCGACTATGAAGGCAATCAGCTCCAGATCAAGGACGGAAAGATCTTCATCAACGGCAAGCAGGCTACCGAATATACCTTCAAGCTCGACTACTACTGGATGCAGGGCGACAACCGCCACAACTCGGCCGACTCGCGCTACTGGGGCTTCGTGCCAGAAGACCATATCGTGGGCAAGCCCATCTTCATCTGGTGGAGCAGTGATCCCGACCGCTCGGGCTTCGGTGGCATCCGTTGGAGCAGACTCTTCCGCTGGGTTGACAACATCAAGTAATCACCATCGTGTAGTGGCTGCCCTCTGTAAGTAATCACCGTCGTGTAAGCGGCAGCTCCGCCGCTGCCCTTTCTCCCATGCTTATCCTCCCTACCACCTACTTCGGACCCATATCATGGTATCGGCAGCTCAACGCCGCCGATACCTGCTATATTGACGCCAGCGAACCTTTCCGCAAGCGTACCTTCCGCAACCGCTGCGAGATAGCGACACCCAACGGCCGGCAGACGCTCACCGTACCGGTAGAGCACAAGGCCCCACTCTCATCGCCCGACAGTAATCTCGTACCCCCGTACCTTCGCACCCCCGCACCTCGTAATGTCATCACCTCCCTCCGCATCTCCGAGCACAACAAGTGGCGCCACGTCCACTGGCAAGCCCTTGAGACGGCATACGGCAACTCTCCCTTTTTCGACTATTACGTCGACGACATCCGCCCTTTCTTCGAACCCCAATGGGAGTATCTCTTCGACCTGAACCTCGCCATCATCCGCAAGATGTGCGAGCTGTTACAGATAGAAGCGGTTGTATTGAAAGGGAACGAGAATGTTTTGAGAAGCGAGGAGCGAGGAGCGGGGAGTGAGAATACTGTAAAAGCGCCGGATTCAGGGGCAGAAACAAATCTCGCACCCTCGTACCTTCGCACCTCTGCACCCTCGAAAAGCAATCTCGCACCCCCGTACCCCCGTACCCCCGCACCCTCGAAAAGTAATCTCGCACCTCAAAAAGAATACTACCAGACCCATGCCCACCGCACGGGCTTCCTGCCCGACCTGTCCATCCTCGACCTCCTCTTCAATATGGGCAACGAGAGCATCCTCTACCTCCTTTAACTTCTTACGCTCCGCTCCCGCCGTCTATCTGCCGTAGGGGCGGAACAGCGTTTCCGCCCGCAGGCAGCACATAGGCAGCAACGTAGGAGGCGACGCTTCCCAGCGTCGCAACAGCGCATAGGTGGCAATAACGAGGCAGGTGTCACGCT
>JAGBLC010000093.1 GCA_017635615.1 Prevotella sp. | reverse complement strand
ATTATATATTATATATTATAATAAACTATTATACTACCCCCAACAGCACCTCGAAAGGAGCTTATTGTAGTAATGTAGTAATGTAGAAATGTTGATTTTTCTTTCAAAGTAGGGGCGTCTCGTAGATTATCTCCGACCTTCCCGTAGATTATCTCCGACCCCGTCAAAGACCATCTCTGGCCTGCTCGTAGATTATCTCTGGCCAGCTTGTAGGCCATCTATGGCCCCTCCCTGTGTTCGCGCAATGGTAGGAGGCGACGCTTCCCAGCGTCGCAACAGCGCATAGGTGGCAGAAAGCCCCTCTCGTTCAGTCGAACGGGAAAAGCTCTGTGTCTTTGCGTCGCTGCGTTCAATATTCAATAACGATCGTGTCGTTCACTGCCTGGCAGGGTACCAACGGCGGAACCACACGCTCTGGATGACGCCGCGCATGAGGAGATAGACGGTGAAGGCCAGCCACAGTCCGTGGTTGCCCCAGGCGGGGAAGAGCAGCAGATAGAACAGGAAGAAGAACACGGTGGCCACAAACGACGAGACGAGCATGCCACGCGTCAGCGTCATCCCGATGAACACCCCGTCCCAGAGGAAGGCACACACACCGGCCGCCGGCATGACGACAATCCAGGGCAGATAGGTGAGCGACGACAGGCGCACGGCGGGGTTGTCGGTGAGCAGCCGTACGAAGAGCTGCCCGCCCACGAGATAGACCACGGTGAACGCTGCCGTCAGCCAGACGCCCCAGCGGAAGATGCGGCGCACGACCTGCAGCAAGGCCACGGTGTTGCCGGCTCCCTTATGACGGCCGCTGAGGGCTTCGCCGGCAAAGGCGAAGCCGTCCATGATGTACGAGAACATGAGGTAGAACTCCATGAGCAGCGTGTTGACGGCCAGGACGACATCGCCGCTGCGCGAGCCTGCCGAGGTGAAGAAGAGCATGACGCTCGACAGGCAGAGCGTGCGGAGGAAGATGTCGCGGTTGACGCGGAAGAAGGAGGCCGTCTCTCCACCTACCCCTCTGCGAAGAGAGAGTCTTCGTCTGATGAGCTTGCCGTAGTATTTCCAGCACAGGGCAGCAGCCATCAGGAAGCCGCACCATTGCGCGATGAGCGTCCCCAGGGCAACCCCTTCCACCTTCATGCCGCAGACAACGACGAGGAAGAGGCTCACCACCATGTTCACCACATTCTGCGTGATGGCCACCACCATCGGTGTGCGCGAGTTCTGCATGCCGATGAACCACCCCGAGAGGCTGTAGAGCCCCAGTGATGCCGGTGCGCCCCATATACATATATTATAATAGGTGTGGAAGAGCGGCAGCACGTCGGCCGAAGGATTCATCACCATGTCGGCTATCCAGCGCAACGGCCATCCCAGCAGGAGGATGGCAAGGGCGATGAGCATCGCCACCCGCTCGGCACGGAAGAGCAGGCCCACCACCCCGTGCAGGTCGCGTCGCCCCAAGGCCTGTGAGGTCAGTCCGCTGCTCCCCATACGGAGAAATCCAAAGAGCCAGTACATCACGTTGAACACCATGCTGCCGATGGCGATGGCACCGATATAGGAGGCTGCGCCCAGGTGGCCCACGATGGTAACGTCCATGAGTCCCAGAAGGGGTACGGTAATGTTGCTGACGATGCTCGGCAGAGCTATCTTCAGGATGTCGCGGTCGATTTTCATGGGTGCAAAGGTACGAATAAGTGAGCGCAAAACAAAAGAATTCATTCTTTTTTTGCCGAACGTGAGTACCTTCGACGTCAGTCAAAGGTACGATTAAGTGAGCAAAAAGCAAAATATTTTTTGCTTTTTCGAACGTGAGTACTTTATGTAAAGGTACGAATAAGTGAGCAAAAAGCAATATTTTCATAAAAAATCCTTAAAACCTTTGTTTTTCAGCAAAAAAGGGCGTATCTTTGCAGCCAATATGACAAGAAAGAGAAAGAAAGCCCGCAGTCATCGTGGATTGCAGGCCGTTACATTGTGTATAAGCACGGCTCTGGTGCTTATACTCTTAGGTATGGTGGTTTTCTCCGTACAGGTGGCCGACAACCTCTCGGCCTACGTCAAGGAGAACCTCACCGTCACGCTGATGCTCAGCGACGACATGACAACGCCCGAGGCACAGAAGATGTGCCGCGAGCTGCAAGGCAAGCCGTACATCAGCCACCTCACCTACATCAGCAAGGAACTGGCTCTGGAGGAGCAGAAGAAGGCGATGGGTACCGACCCGAGCGAGTTTCTGGGCGTCAACCCCTTCGTGGGGAGCATCGAGCTGCAGCTGAAGGCCGACTATGCCAACAGCGACTCGCTCAAGACCATCAGCCAGCAGCTGAAAGCCAACCCGAAGGTGAACGAGATAACCTACCCGCAAGACCTGATGGACTCGGTGAACACCAACCTCAGCCGCATCAACCTGGTGCTGCTGGTGCTGGCCGTACTGCTCACCATCGTGTCGTTCTCGCTCATCAACAACTCGGTGAAGCTTGGCATCTTCGCCCGACGGTTCACCATCCATACGATGAAGCTCGTCGGCGCATCATGGGGTTTCATCCGCCGCCCCTTCCTCAAACGGAGCATCGGCATCGGCATCGGAGCAGCCATACTGGCCATCGGCGTGCTGGGCGCAGGCGTCTATGCACTCTACCTGTACGAACCGGAGGTGACGACGGTCATCACATGGAGGGTGCTGGCCGTCACGGTAGCCTCTATGCTGGTGTTCGGTCTCATCATCACCTTCCTGTGCACCTACTTCTCGGTGAACCGCTTCCTCCGCATGAAGGCAGGCGACCTGTATAAGAGTTGAAAGACGAATCGCAACTGACGTAAAGAACGTAACTAACGTAAAGAACGCAAATCATAAAAAAATGGCAGATAAGAAAAACTTAGCATTCGGAAAGACCAACTTCATCCTGTTGGCAATAGGAATGGCCATCGTCATTCTGGGTTTCATCCTGATGAGCGGCAGTTCATCAACCGTAGAGGCTTACAACCCCGACATCTTCAGCGCCACGCGCATCAAGGTGGCACCGGCCGTGACGTTCCTGGGATTCATCAGCATCATCGTGGCCATCGTGTACAAGCCGAAGGACAAGGAGTAAGGAATAAACATTGACGAAATGGACTGGTTTCAAGCTTTGATATTAGGCCTGATACAAGGCCTTACAGAGTATCTGCCCGTGAGCAGCAGTGGCCATCTGACCATCGGTCAGGAGATACTGGGCATCAGTGGCGGCGACAACCTGATGTTCGACGTTGCCGTACATGTCGCCACGGTGTGCAGCACCCTCGTCGTGCTGTGGAGCGAGATAGAATGGATTGTGAAAGGTCTGTTCAAGTGCGAGCTCAACGACGAGACGCGCTATGCCCTGAACATCCTCGTGTCGATGATTCCCGTAGGCATCGTAGGTGTTTTCTTCAAAGACCAGGTGGAGGCCATCTTCGGCTCCGGACTGCTCATCGTGGGCATCATGCTCCTGGTGACAGCCTCGCTGCTGGCCTTCTCCTACTACGCCAAGCCGCGACAGAAAGAGAAGATCAGCCTGAAGGACGCCTTCATCATCGGCGTGGCACAGGCATGTGCCGTGATGCCGGGCCTCTCACGCTCGGGCAGCACCATCGCCACGGGCCTGCTCCTCGGCAACAAGAAGGAGCGACTGGCACAGTTCTCCTTCCTCATGGTCATACCGCCCATTCTCGGCGAGGCATTGCTCGACGGCGTGAAAGCCGCCAAGGGCGTGGATGTCTTCGGCGATATCGGCACACTGCCGCTCATCGTGGGCTTCGTGGCTGCCTTCGCTTCAGGCTGCTTCGCCTGCAAGTGGATGATCAACATCGTCAAGCGCGGCAAGCTCATCTACTTTGCCGCCTACTGCGCCGTAGCCGGACTGGTGGCCATTGCATATAGTCTTTGTCATTGAGCATCGAACATGGAAAAGCTGGACTTCAAGGAAGGGGTTATCCTACATATCGACAAACCGTACGCCATGTCGAGCTTCGGCGCATTGGCTCACATCCGCTACCTGCTCACCAAGCACGAAGGCTTTAAGGTGAAGGTGGGGCATGCCGGCACGCTCGACCCCTTGGCAACAGGTGTGCTGACCCTCTGCACGGGCAAGAAGACCAAGCTCATAGAGACGCTTCAAGCCCACGACAAGGAGTATGTGGCCACCCTGCAGCTCGGAGCCAACACAGCAAGCCACGACATGGAGCACCCCGTAGACGAGACGTTCGACACAAGCGGCATCACGCGCCAGCAGATTGAAGAGGTGCTACAGCACTTTGTGGGCGACATCGAACAGGTGCCGCCCGTCTACAGCGCCGTCTGCGTCAACGGCAAACGCGCCTACCAGCTGAGCCGCAGGGGCCACGACTTCGAGATCAAGGCCAAGACGGTGCATGTGGAACAGCTCGAACTGCTGCACTTCGACCCCGAGATGATGCAGCTGAGCCTGCGCGTGCATTGCGGCAAGGGTACATACATCCGCTCGCTGGCCCGCGACATAGGCGAGCAGCTCGGCTGCGGTGCCTATCTGACGTCGCTCTGCCGCACCCGCGTCGGCGATGTCCGTGTGGACGACTGCCTCACGCTGGAACAGTTCCCCGCCTGGCTCAATGCCCACTCCCCGCGGATGGCCCACAAGAAGAATGCCGACATAGCCTGACTATCAAGAATAAAAGGAAATAATAAAAGATAAGAGATGAAGTTATCACAATTCAAATTCAAACTGCCGGAAGAGCTCATCGCCCTGAACCCGCCCTTCCATCGTGACGAATGCCGCCTGATGGTGCTTCACAAGAAGTCGCAGACCATCGACTTGTTTAAAACCGACGAGAATGGCGAACCGCTCACCGACGAGGAGGGCAACAAGCAGTATCTTGACTTCCGCAACGTTCTCGACCACTTCGACGAGGGCGATGCGTTCATCTTCAACGACACTAAGGTGTTCCCCGCACGCCTCTACGGCACAAAGGAGAAGACCGACGCCAAGATAGAGGTGTTCCTGCTGCGCGAGCTGAACGAGGAGATGCGCCTGTGGGACGTGCTTGTAGAACCCGCCCGCAAGATTCGCATCGGCAACAAGCTCTTCTTCGACGACAGCGGAACGATGGTGGCCGAAGTGATTGACAACACAACAAGCCGCGGACGCACCCTGCGCTTCCTCTACGACTGCCCCCACGACGAGTTCAAGCGCGAGCTCTTCGCCCTGGGAGAAGCTCCACTGCCCCACTATATCGTAGACAAACGAGCAGCAACGGAGGAAGACATGACCAACTTCCAATGTATCTACGCCAAGCACGAAGGGGCCGTGACTGCACCTGCCTCGGGGCTCCACTTCTCGCGCGAGATGCTCAAGCGCATGGAGATCAAGGGTATCGAGTTTGCCTATGTCACCATCCACTGCGCCTTAGGCAACTTCCACAGCATCGAGGTGGAAGACCTGACGAAGCACAAGATGGACTCCGAGCAGATGTTCGTAGACGCTGAGGCTTGCCGCATCGTCAACAAGGCCAAGCAGGAAGAACGACGCATCTGCGCCGTAGGAACCAGTGTGGTGAAAGCCACCGAGACAGCCGTCGGCACCGACAAGCTGCTCAAGGAATACGAGGGATGGACCAACAAGTTCATCTTCCCGCCCTACGAGTTCGGGCTCTCCAACTGCATGATAGCCAACTTCTACCACCCCATGTCGACACTCCTCATGGAGACGGCAGCCTTCGGTGGCTACGAGCTGGTGATGAAAGCCTACGAGCTGGCCATCGAACACGAGTACAAGTTCGGGTGCTACGGCGATGCGATGCTCATCCTGAACGACTAACCGCACACCAGGAACGTGATGGGAACCGACAAAACGACAACACACGTTGTCTACTTAGGCTTGGGCACCAATCTGGGCAGGAAGGAAGAGAACATCCAGCGCGCCATCAGGATGGTCGGCGAACGCATAGGAAGCGTCGTGGCACAGTCGGCCCTCTACCATTCGGAACCATGGGGATTCCAATCGGAGAACCGCTTCGTCAACGCCGCTATCTGCTGCTGTACCAGCCTCTCGCCCCACGAGCTGCTGCACGCCACGCAGCAGATAGAGCGCGAGATGGGGCGGCGCCACAAGTCGACCGACGGACAATATCACGACCGCATCATCGACATCGACATCCTGCTCTACGACGACATCACCATCGACACACCCGACCTGAAGATACCCCATCCGCTGATGCTGCAACGCGACTTCGTCATGGTGCCGCTCGGCGAAATAAGGAACAGAATGAAAGAATTGAACAAAAACCATGTAAAAGACACATTGTCAATAGAATAAAATGGACTGGTTGATTCACTTGTTTACGGATAACAACTCAGTAGCACACATCGTGCTGCTCTATTCTTTGGTCATCGCCATCGGCGTGCTGCTCGGCAAAGTGAAGATAGGCGGCATATCGCTGGGCGTCACCTTTGTACTCTTCGCCGGCATCGTGGCCGGACATATCGGCTTCACGGCTCCCCTGCAGACGCTGTCGTTCCTGCAGGAGTTCGGACTCGTCTTGTTCGTCTTTATGATAGGCATGCAGGTGGGACCGGGATTCTTCGAAAGCTTCGGCAAGGAAGGTGTCACGATGAACTGGATGGCCACCATACTCATCTTGCTGAACATCCTCGTGATGTTCGGATGCTACTACGCCTTCTTCGACACCAGCGACCCGCACAACCTGCCGATGCTCGTCGGCACACTCTACGGCGCCGTGACGAACACACCCGGACTGGGTGCTGCCACGGAGGCCCTGGGCAACGTGTTCCCCAACAACCCGCCACAGATAGCATCTGGCTATGCCTGCGCCTATCCGCTCGGCGTGCTGGGCATCATCGGAGCCACCATCCTCGTACGCTATATCTGCCGCATCCGCCTGACGAAAGAAGAAGAGAACCTCTCCGAACTGGAAGAGGCCAACACCAACACCAAACCCTACCGGCTGAAGCTGAAGGTGACCAACCAATACCTCAGCGGGAAGACCATGCTGCAGGTGCGCAACTTCCTGAACCGCAACTTCGTATGCTCGCGGATGCTTCACGACGGACACGTGTCGATACCCACCAGCCAGACAGTACTCCACGAAGGCGACGTGCTCAACGTCGTATGTGCCGAAGCCGATGCCGAAGCCATCATCGCCTTCATCGGACCGGAGGTGGAAATCGACTGGGGCGTGCAAGACCAGCCCTACGTCAACAAGCGCATCCTCATCACCAATCCCAACATCAACGGCAAGACGCTGGGCAAGATGCACTTCTCGAGCGCCTATGGCGTCAACGTCACCCGCGTCACCCGACAGGGGATGGACATCTTCGCCTCGGCAAGCCTGCCCCTGCAGGTGGGCGACCGCATCATGGTGGTGGGACCTGCCGACGCCGTCGACCACGTGGCCGAGAAGATGGGCAACTCCATCCGACGCCTCGACGCGCCCAACATCGCCACCATCTTCATCGGCATCATCGTGGGCATCATCTTCGGCTCCATCCCCTTCGCCATTCCCGGAATGCCCGTTCCGCTGCGCTTAGGCATCGCCGGCGGACCGCTCATCATCGCCATCCTCATAGGCCGCTACGGCTACAAGGTGCACCTCGTGACCTACACCACGACATCGGCCAACATGATGCTGCGCGAGATAGGCCTCGTGCTGTTCCTCGCCAGCGTTGGCATCAAGGCCGGCGCCGGCTTCTGGAACACGGTCGTCGATGGCGACGGTCTGCTCTACGTGCTGTCGGGATTCCTCATCACCGTCGTTCCCATCGTCGTCATAGGTACCATAGCCCGCAAGCGCCACCACCTGAACTACTTCACGCTCATGGGAATGCTCGCCGGCACCTATACCGACCCGCCCGCACTGGCATACGCCAACAGCGTCTGCTCGAAGGAGGCTCCCGCAGTGGGCTATTCGACGGTCTATCCGCTGTCGATGTTCCTGCGCATCTTCACTGCCCAGATCATCGTACTCTTCTTCTGCGGCTGAAACCCTTTACGTGGGATAAATCGAATTTCTTGACGATTTTCTTGCCCACCTCCTTATTTATTCGTAACTTTGCACCCCTGAAAGCAAAACAGATATAATAATACACTTATGAAAAAAATCGTATTCATGCTTGCGGCTCTGCTGGCCTGCAGCACCTCGACGTTCGCGCAAGGAGCGAAGAACATCAAGATCAACGAGGTGCTCACCGACAACCAGCAGAACCTGCAAGACGAGTTCGGAGCACACCTGCCCTGGGTGGAACTGACCAACACATCGTTCTCTACTTACAATGTACGAGGCATGTACATCACGACCGACCGCAGCGTGCTCAACCCGAAGCTCACAGCGCCGCAACGTATTGCACGCATGAGCATTATTCCTAACGAAGAGGAACGCACGCAGATGTCGGCACGCGAGCACCTCATCCTGTATCTCAACTCTAATCCTGCCAAGGGTGCCCTCCACCTGAAAGCGCCCGTCGAGCCAGGAAAGCCCATGTGGATAGCCCTCTACGACGGCAACGGTATCGACCTCATCGACTCTGTCTCGGTGCCCGCCCTGGGTGCCGACAAGTCGTTCGCTCGCATCAAGGACGGCTTCCAGCAATGGGACATCAAGCCCGCTGAGGCCGTCACGCCCGGTATCGGCAACTACATCGAGATCAACGAGACGAAGATAGCCCGACTGAAGCGCGACGACCCGCACGGCTTCGGCATCACCATCCTGTCGATGGGTATCGTCTTCTTCTGCCTTTTCCTGCTTTACGTCTTCTTCACCTTCTTCGGTAAGTTCATGACCAAGAAGCACAAGGAGAAGAAAGCCATCGAACGTGAGCAGCGCGAACAGAACTGGAAGAAGATAGCCGAGCAGAAGGTGCAGCAGGGCGACAAGCCCCGCGAACCGAGCATCGAGGAATATATGGTGGTCATCGCGATGGCTCTCAAGCAGTATCGCGACAACACCCACGACGAGGAGAGCGGCATCATCACCATCACGCCGCATACTTCGCGCTGGCACAACGGCATGTATCAGGGTGGCAACACGATGGCCGGACAACAGAGCGGACACACCCACCAACAGATACCTACCGGTGAGAACATTTAGACAGACACACAGTTGAGAGTTTATCGTTAACAGTAAATATAAAATAGGAAAATGGAAAATTATCAATACAAGCTCAACGGCATCAACTACAACGTTGAGATAGAAGAGATAGAAGGCAACATCGCCCGCGTGAATGTCAACGGCAAGCAGTTTGAAGTAGAGATGAAGGAGCCAGCCAAGCCCAAGGCAAAGGCTGTTCACGTCACACCGCCCACAGCTGCCGCACCCGCAGCACCTGCTGCCAAGCCCGCTGCTGCCAAACCCGCTGCCACAGCAGCCACCGGAGGCAAGAAGATCATGGCCCCGCTGCCAGGCACTATCACCGAGGTGAAGGTCAGTGTAGGACAGAGCGTCAAGGAGGGCGACACCGTCATCATCCTTGAGGCTATGAAGATGCAGAACAACATCGAAGCCGAAGCTACAGGCACCATCACCTCCATCCTCGTGGAGAAAGGCGACACCGTGATGGAAGGAGCCACACTGCTCGTCATCGGATAAGAGGCGAAAAAGCAATAATAGATAATCGTCAATGAATCGTCGATTGCTCAATCGTCAATAAACAATAAATAGTAAATCGTCAAATCGTAAATAAAAAAGATGTCATTTACAGATTTCCTTGTCAGCAATTTCAATGAGTTCCTGACATATACTGGCTTCGCCAACGCCTCCATTCCCAACCTTATCATGATTGCGGTGGGTGCCTTCTTTATCTGGCTGGCCATCAAGAAAGACTTCGAGCCACTGCTCCTCGTACCCATCGGACTGGGCATCATCCTGGGAAACATCCCCTTCCGTGCCGATGCCGGACTGGAGATAGGCTTGTACGAAGACAACTCGGTGCTCAACATCTTCTACCAGGGTGTGCGCCAAGGGTGGTATCCACCACTCGTATTCCTCGGCATCGGAGCGATGACCGACTTCTCAGCCCTCATTGCCAATCCCAAGCTGGTGCTCATCGGCGCTGCAGCACAGTTTGGCATCTTCGGTGCCTACATGGTGGCACTGGCTCTCGGATTCGAGCCTAACCAGGCAGCAGGCATAGCCATCATCGGAGGTGCCGACGGCCCGACAGCCATCTTCCTCTCGTCGAAGACAGCACCCAACCTGATGGGTGCCATCGCCGTGTGCGCCTATTCGTACATGGCTCTCGTACCTGTCATCCAGCCCGTCATCATGCGGCTCATGACCACCAAGAAAGAGCGCCTCATCCGCATGAAGCCCGTACGCCAGGTGAGCCAGACGGAGCGCATCATCTTCCCCATCATCGGACTGCTCCTGACCACCTTCATCGTGCCTTCTGGCCTGCCCCTGCTCGGCATGCTCTTCTTCGGCAACCTGCTGAAGGAGTCGGGCAAGACAACCCGTCTGGCCAAGACGGCTGGCAATGCCCTGAACGATATCGTCGTGATGCTCCTCGGTCTTACCGTGGGTTGCTCCACACAAGCATCAGAGTTCCTGACGATGAACACCATCTTCATCTTCTTCATCGGTGCCTGCGCCTTCGTCGTGGCCACCATGAGCGGCGTGGGCTTTGTCAAGCTGATGAACCTCTTCCTGCCGAAGGACAAGAAGCTCAACCCCCTCATCGGCAATGCCGGTGTGTCCGCTGTGCCGATGGCAGCGCGCATCTCGAACAACCTCGGTCTGGAATACGACCGCCACAACTTCCTCCTGATGCACGCCATGGGTCCCAATGTGGCCGGTGTCATCGGTTCGGCCGTTGCTGCCGGTGCGCTGCTGGGCTTCCTCAGCTAAGATACCCTTTTTCTATACAAATAATCCCCGAAACATTTGGTGTTTCGGGGATTATTATTTACCTTTGCAGCATGAATGTTCACTCATTAAACGAAAACCCGCGGGGTGAAGGAGTGTTCCGTATAGCCATTCTCGATCCGAATACGCTGGCAGTGTTAGGCCTGAAAAGCCTGATACAGCAGGTGATGCCCGTCGTCGCTGTCGACACCTTCGGTGAGTTTGCTGAAATGGAGGCGAACAATCCCGACGACTACGTGCACTATTTCGTGGCGATGAACACCGTCCTGCAACACCGCGACTTCTTCTTGCAACACCGCCGGAAAACCATCGTGCTGACGCTGACCACAAGCACACAGATGAGCGACTTCCGCTGTCTGTGCATCAACGTGCCAGAGAAACAGCTCGTTCGTTCGCTGTTGGTCATGCAGCAGGGTGGACATCCCGGCGGAAAGAACCTGCCACCGCTACCCGAAGTGCTGCAGCGGAAAATCCTGACCGACCGCGAGCTTGAGGTCCTGTCGCTCATCGTGCAGGGGAAAATCAATAAAGAGATAGCCGACCAGCTCAACATCGGGCTCACCACCGTCATCACTCACCGGAAGAACATCATGGACAAGCTGGGTTTGAAGAGCGTATCGGCGCTCACCATCTATGCCATCATGCATGGCTACGTAGACATCAACAAAATCTGACAAAGATGCAGTGACGCTTCGCGTCCTGACTGCTAAACCATATTTACAACTTAGCTATATATAGAAAAAAAGAATGAAGATAGGCGACAAAGTGAGATTCCTCAGCGAGGTGGGAGGCGGACGCGTTGCGGGCTTCCAAGGAAAGAACATCGTGCTCGTAGAGGATGAAGACGGCTTCGAGATTCCTATGGCCGTCAACGACGTAGTGGTTGTTGACAACGACGACTACAGCAGCGGTCACATGGTAGAGAGCAAGATGGGGAAACCCGTTAATCCGCAACATCAGGTGTCGAAGCACACAACTGATCAAGACAGACCGAAGGGAAATATGGACTGGCAACGCGACATGTCGGAAACAGACGACGATCCAGCCGACCGCCCCGTGACCTTCCGCCAGCCTGTCGAAGAGCGGAAGGGCGGCGACCAGCTGTCGGCCTACCTGGCCTTCGTACCCATCAACCCGCTGGAGATGATGCAGACACGCTTCGAGACCTACCTCGTGAACGACTGCAACTATTATCTCCACTTTGCCTACCTCGTGGCAGAGGGCAACGGATGGCGCGTTCGTCTGGTGGGCGAGATAGAACCCAACACAAAACTCTTCGTCGAGGAGTTCGGAAGGGAGTCGCTCAACGAGATGGAACGCATCTGTCTGCAACTCACAGCCTACAAGCGCGACAAGCCTTTCCTCATCAAACAGCCCGTTGACGTACAGCTGCGCATCGACCCCGTGAAGTTCTATAAGCTGCATTCCTTCCAAGAGAACGACTTCTTCGAACAGAAGGCCCTCGTCTACCCCATCATCGAGAACGACCGACCGGCACGCACGCTCGTCGTCGATGCCAACAAGCTGAAGGAGGAAATGTACACGAACCCCGCTAAGAACGGCGAACGGGGAATGCAAACGAACAACGGCTCAGGACGGGACAACAGCTACGTCAGACGCTACGACAACGGCAAGAAGGGAGGCAATCCCTTTGCACCGAAACACCACAAGGGTGACGAACCCGTCGTCGTCGACCTGCACGCCAACGAGATTCTCGACACCACGCGAGGCATGTCGGCCGGCGACATCCTGAACTATCAGCTCGATGTGTTCCGCCGCACCCTGGCCGACTACGGTGGCAACAAGGGGCAGAAGATTGTCTTCATCCACGGCAAGGGCGAAGGGGTGTTGCGCCATGCTATCATCCACGAGCTGACCTATCGCTACAAATCGTACACCTATCAAGACGCCTCGTTCCAGGAATATGGTTACGGCGCCACACAGGTGACCATCAGATAGACAGAAGCAAGAAGGCTGGAAGGACACATGAAGCTGAGCATCATCATACCCGTCTACCAGGTGGCCGACACGCTACGACGATGCGTAGAGAGCGTCACCACGGACAACGGCACCGACTATGAGGTGCTGCTCGTCGACGACGGATCGACCGACGGTTCTGCACTACTTTGCGACCAGCTTGCCGCCGACAATCAACGCATCAGCGTAGTACATACGCCGAACAGAGGACTCAGCGCAGCACGCAACGAGGGACTGGACAGGGCCCGGGGGGAGTTCATCTGCTTTGCCGACTCCGACGACTTCGTGGAGCCTGGCACCTTCAACCAGCTGCTACCTATCATAGAAGCTGACAGCCAGATGGACATGCTCGAGTTTCCCGTCATGGAATACTACGGCGGCAACCGGCAGCGCAAACTCGACCTGCTGCCAAACGTCTACGACAACATGCGCCATTACTGGCTGGCCGAACGGGCCTACCTGCATACCTACGCATGGAACAAGATCTACCGCCGCCGACTCTTCGAGACGGTGCGCTATGAGGTGGGACGCATCTACGAGGATGCCGAAATCCT
>JAGBLC010000092.1 GCA_017635615.1 Prevotella sp. | reverse complement strand
TTGTTGTACCTTTGCCCATGATTTTGTAAGTTTTGTTGTTTCGCAGCTGCAAAATTACAAAATCTTGGGGGAAAGGCTCATGTCTGGCCCCCTATTTTTATGGATTCTACATTACACCGAAGTTTTATCGGACAGCAATAACTTTTATTATTGTTATACATTTTATTTGTTTTTGATTTCTGGGTGCAAAGTTATGAAGTATTTGAGCCGATTCCAACGATTCTGCCGTTTTTCTCTCAGACTCGTTGCGACATCAGCCTGAAAGTGCGACAAAAGAGGATTTAGCCTTCTGAAAGTGTCGCAAATGCAAAGAAAAAGAGGGTGTGTGTCAATTTCTTCATCGTCATGCGGATGTTTTTCTTTAACGGTTACTAAATGTATGAAAACTTTCTCAATAAACGGGGGGCAAAGCGTACAGGATAGGCAGAAAAGCTGTATCTTTGTGGCAAGAAATAAAAACAAAATAGTGATCTATGAGAAAGTTTCTTGTAATATTAACCGCATTGATGACAATGATGAACCTACAACTGTTTGCTGATAGTTACGACAAGCTCTGGAAGCAGGTGGACGACCTGCAGGAGCGCGACCTCCCGAAGTCGAGTATGGAGGTGCTCGAGAAGATTATCACCAAGGCCGAGCGCGAGAAGAAGTACGGCCATCTGCTGAAGGCGCAGCTGATGAACGCCGCGCTCATGGTGGAGGTGGCTCCCGACTCGCTCGAACCTGCCGTGCACCGGTTGCTGCGGCAGGCTGCCGAGGCCGAGCAGACGAAGCCGCTGCTGGCTGCTGTGTACAACAGCGTGCTGGCAGAGATCGTGGCCAACCACTACGACGAGGAGGGCGACCCCTTCGGCGACAGCAAGGAGTATTACCGTAAGTCGATGAGCCAGCCCGAGCTGCTCGCCAAGCACAAGGCTGCCGACTTCACACCCATGATGGAGAAGGGCGTAGACAGCCGCATCTTCAACGACGACCTGCTCCACGTGCTGGGCTTCCGGGCGGGCGACTTCCAGACGATGCACGACTACTACGACCGTACGGGCAACCGCCGTGCAGCGCTGCTCACGGCCCTGGAACTGGCGAAGCAGTCGGAATATGCCAATGCCTCGACGCTGAAGAAGGGGCAGCCTTACGTAGACCAGCTCGACTCGCTCATCCATCGCTACGGCGACCTCACGGAGTGTGGCGAGGTGGCCATCGCACGCTATGAGTTCCTGCGCTCGTGCTACGATGTGGAGGCCGGCGAGGAGATAGCCTATATCGACCAAGCCTTGGCTCGCTGGGGCTCGTGGAAACGCATGAACGAATTGCGCAACCGCCGCGAGGAGCTGATCCGTCCGGGCTTCTCCATCAGCTGTCGGCATGCCGTAACCCCCACAGGTAAGGTGGTAGAGTTCGACGCTTCGTCCATCCGCAACATCAAGTCGCTGACGATGCGCATCCAGCAGGTTGACCTCAAGGGCAATCACTCGCTGACGCTCAGCAAGCATCTGTCGCAGATACGCCAGAAGGCCATCGGCGGAACGCTGCAGGAACAGACGAAGACGTTCGCCAACCTCGAGGAATGGGAACTCTCGCGCGACACGTTCCGCATCGAGCCGCTGCCTCATGGGGTCTACCTCGTAGAGTTTGTAGCCGACAAGCGCGAGGTGCCTGCCAAGCAAGAACTGCTCTACGTCAGCGATCTCTACGTGCTGGCCGAGGAGATGCCCAACCGCCAGTTGCGCGTAGCCGTTGTCGATGTGACGACGGGACAGCCCGTGCCCTACGCCCAGGTGTATATGAAGTCGGACACCGACTATAAGAAGAACTTCCGCGAGACGACCGTCCGCTGCAACGAGAAGGGTGAGGCCGTCGTGCCCTTCGAGGAACGGTGGAAATACGTCTTCTACTATCCCTTTACGAACGACGACACGGCCTTCCCGACGCAGCACCTCTATGCGCCGACATTCGACTATAGCGCTCCGCACACCACACAGGAACATATCGAGCTCTTTACCGACCGCTCGATCTATCGTCCCGGCCAGCAGGTGCATGTGTCGCTCATCGACTATCAGGTGGTGGACCATTGGACACCGTCGGCTATCAGCCAGAAGACCATCCGGCTGACGCTCCGCAATGCCAACCATCAGGTGATCGGCGAACAGGAGGTGACCACCAACCAATATGGTGTGGCTGCAACCGATTTCGTCCTGCCGACGGACGGACTGACAGGCACGTTCTACCTCAGCACCGACAAGCGCAACGGCAGCGCATCCTTCCATGTGGAAGAATACAAGCGGCCGACCTTCCAGCTCGACTTCAATCCCGTGGAGGGCGCCTACAAAGAGGGCGACACCATCCAGGTGACGGGCTTGGCAAAGAGCTTTGCCGGTGTGCCCGTGCAGGGTGCGAAGGTGAAGTATAAGGTGATACGTCGCGAGGCGTGGTGGTGCTGGTGGATGCACTCTACACGCAAGGAAGTGGAGATGGCTTCGGGCGAGACCACGACCGACGACGACGGCTGCTACCAGGTGGACGTGCCGCTGGTGCTGCCTGTCTGGGAAGATGACTCCGACGTGAGCGAAGCGGAGTTCTATCGCATGAGCCGGTTCTACAACTTCTACGTCGAGACAGAAGTGACCGACCAGGCGGGCGAGTCGCATTCGGGCAGCACCTACGTGCCCTTCGGCAGCAAGCCCAAGGCCTTCCATGTCAGCGTGCCGCGACAGAGCGAACGCTCGAAGATGCCCGACATCACCTTCACGCTGCTCAACGCTTCGGGACAAGAGCTGGAGGGCGAGGTGACGTTCAGCATCGACGGCCAGAAAACCCGCGTGGTGAAAGCCAATACACCTATATCTATTAACGCGCGCGCGATAGCACCGGGCAAGCATCAGCTGGTGGCTACCTGCGAGGGGATGGAACAGAAGTGCGACTTCGTCTTGTTCGATGCCGACGACCCCACGCCGTGCTATGAGACCGACGACTGGTTCTATCAGACCAGCGGCACATTCCCGCGCGACGGTCAGCCCGTCACGGTGATGGTAGGCTCGTCGGATGCCGATGTGCATATCCTGTACAACATCTTCGCGGGCGACAGCATCATCGAGAGTGGAACGATAGACAAGAGCGGACAACTGGAAATCAGGAAGTTCGACTACCAGGAGGCTTACGGCAGCGGACTGCGCCTGACCTATGCTTGGGTGAAGAACGGCCAGTGCTATACACACAGCACAACCATCGACCGACCCCTGCCCGAGAAACATCTGAACATCAAGTGGACCACCTTCCGCGACCGTCTGACGCCCGGTCAGAAGGAGGAGTGGACGCTGCAGATAACACGTCCCGACGGCAAACCGGCCACGGCACAGCTGATGGCGGCGATGTACGACAAGAGTCTCGACGAGATTTATCCTCATGGCTGGCATCTGTACGTGCCTATCCATCAGCGGCTGCCCTATGCCTTGTGGAGTGGTGTCTCGCTGCCCAGCCTGTGGCTGTCGGCCAGCAAGACGCTTCATCCGCTCGATTACGACAACCTGCAATACACCTGCTTTGCCGACGACTTCTCGTCGCTCTTCAACCCTTATCGCCACTACAGATACGCGCTGGGGGCAGCAGCTGGCGGAGCCGTAATGCGCATGAAGTCGATGAATGCGATGGTGATGGAAGATGCCATGCCAATGGCCGAAATGGCGACTGCTTCGGCAGACATCGCCGCCTATGATGCTGCCGGCGAAGACGAGGAGGCAGCCCCGCAGGAACCGCAACAGGAAGAGCCGATGCCCGAAGTGCAGGTGCGCGAGAACCTCAACGAGACGGCCTTCTTCTATCCCTCGCTCCTGACGGACAAGAATGGCGAGGTGCGCGTGAAGTTCACCCTGCCGGAGAGTCTGACGACGTGGAAGTTTATGGGACTGGCCAACGATGCCGACATGAACTACGGACAGATAACGGCGCTCACCATAGCGCAGAAGGACGTGATGGTGCAGCCTAACATGCCGCGCTTCGTCCGTGTGGGCGACAAGGCAACCATCGCCACGCGCATCATCAACACCGCCGACCGCGACATCCGTGGACGGGTGGCCATACAGCTCGTCAATCCGGACGACGACAAGATGGTTTGGCAGCAGATTCAAGACTTCGACGCTCCGGCAGGCAAGACCGTGAATGCCGCCTTCAGCTATGAGCCGTCGGGCGACTATCCGCTGCTCGTCTGCAAGATCGTGGCGTCGGGCGAAGGCTTCAGCGACGGCGAACAGCATTACCTGCCCATCCTGCCCAGCAGCGAGCTCGTCACCAATACCATTCCCTTCACACAGAACGAACCGGGAACGGTGAGCTTCGACGTGAGCAAGCTCTTTGGCAAGAATGCTACACAGAAGAAGCTCACCATCGAATATACCAACAATCCCGCATGGCTCATGGTGCAGGCGCTACCCTTTGTGGGCGACATGAACGAACGCAACGCCATCAGCCTCACCGCAGCCTACTATGCCAACAGCATCGGACGCTTCATCCTCGAGCAGAGTCCGTCGGCAGCGAAGGTGTTCGAGTCGTGGAAGAACGAGAAGGGCAACGAGACCTCGCTGATGAGTGCCTTAGAGAAGAACCAGGAACTGAAGAACATGATTCTTTCTGAAACGCCCTGGGTGATGAATGCCACCCGCGAACGCGAGCAGAAACAGGCACTGGTGAACTTCTTCGACGAGAACGCGATGAACTATCGCATCGACCATTCCATCGAACTGCTCTCGAAACTGCAGCTCGACGACGGCTCCTTCTCGTGGTGGGAAGGCATGGAGGGCTCGCCGTCGATGACGGGTGAGGTGATGGAGTATCTCAACCGCCTGAACATGATGATTGGTGAACAGCCGTCGACAAGCCGGCTGCTCCGCAGGGCGACAACGTATCTGAGCGACTTCGTCCTGAAGGAGGTGGACGAGATGAAACAACGCGAACGCGAAGGCAAGACGGCCTATATCTGGTCGAGCCACGCCATCCAATGGATCTACATGAACGGCATCTCAGGCCGTAAGCTCTCAGCACAGGAGAAGGATGCCGAGGACTATCTGCTGGCCAAGCTGAAGAAGGAGATACGCGAGCAGACGATGTACAGCAAGGCGAAGATGGCCGTAGCCCTCTACAAGCGGGGCGACCGACGGCTGGCCGCCGACTATGTGAAGAGCCTGAAGGAATACACCGTCTACGACAACGAGAAGGGACGCTACTTCGACACGCACCGCGCCGCCTACTCGTGGTGCAACTACACCATCCCGACGCAGGTGGCGGCCATCGAGGCCATCTCTCTCGTGACACCCGACGACCGACAGACCGTCGAGGAGATGAAGCGCTGGCTACTGCAGGAGAAGCGCACACAGAGCTGGGACACACCCATCAGCAGCGTTAACGCCGTCTTTGCCTTCCTCAACGGCAACAGCAACATCCTGGCCGACCAGGAACAGACGAAGCTGCGCCTCGACGGAAAGCTGGTGGAGACACCGAAGGCAACGGCAGGCATCGGCTATGTCAAGACAGCCGTCGGCGGCGAGGGCGTCAAGACGTTCACAGCCGAGAAGACCAGCACCGGCACCTCATGGGGAGCCCTCTACGGACAGGCCATGCAGCACACGGCCGACATCGAGACGGCTGACACCAGTGGTCTGAAGGTGAAGCGGCAGCTGATGGTGAACGGCAAGATTGTCGACAAGCAGCACGTCTTCCATGTGGGCGACAAGGTGAAGGTGCGCCTGACCATTGAGGCAGAGCGCGACTTCGACTATGTCCAGGTGATGGACAAGCGGGCTGCCTGCATGGAACCCATCCAACAGCTCAGCGGCTACCACTGGGGCTACTATATCGCACCGAAGGACAACTCGACGAACTATTATTTCTCCATGATGTCGAAAGGCAAGCATGTGGTAGAGAACGAATACTACATCGACCGCACGGGTTCCTACGAGACAGGC
>JAGBLC010000091.1 GCA_017635615.1 Prevotella sp. | reverse complement strand
GTTTCGACGTTGAAAAGGTCGTGGATATAGATTTCCGTCGGCAAAGATACTGCTTTTCGGTGAAACACACAACTTTTTCTGCTAGATTCCGCCAATAACATAATAAGCCAGCGGTGTTATCAGGAATAACAAAATGTAAGCGAAAAATGTCTGTTTTCGCACACAGCATCTTGATATAGGTCAAGAAAAGGACATTTCAATAAAGAAAACTATCAAAATGTATTGCCAGTTCGAAAAAATCGCCGTACCTTTGCATCGTCAAAAGGTTAATAGATTGTTTAGGTTAGTAGTAATAGATTTAGGTTTTTAGTTATTTACTTTAGGTAAATTTTTCATGATTGTTGAAAGGATGACAATGGTGACCGTGAGGTTCCCATTTGATTCGAAAAGGATTTTTAGTTAAACATAGTTGATGCGCTGCAGCTCGCGAAGAGTTGCAGCGCATCGTTTTTATATGAGGATTCAATGAGGCTCCGCCGCCAGATGTCTACCATCGGCCGCCGCCACCCATGCCACCCATGCCGCCCATGCCGCCGGAGGTGGTAGTGGATGTGGTGAAGGTGGAGAGTTTGCTCTCGTTGCTGACCGTCGCACCGGTGATGAACCCGTAGAACGAAGTGCTGCCCGATGCCGACGAGGCAGTGCTAAGCGTATAGGTGGTGCCCGAGGCGAACTGCGGCGAGCTTAGCTGGAGGGTGGCTCCGCTGTAGTCGCGCGGCATCTGCAGGGCGAAGATATTGTTGCCTTTGGCATCTTTCACCGTGAGATAAGCCCCACTGCTGACACTCACACCACTCACCACAGCCTTCTGCTGCGAGCCGGAGGCTGCTTCAGCACCACCGCCGATGCCGACGACGTTGCCGCCGTTCATGCTCAGCGTCTTTCCCTCGGCAGCATCGATGCCCTCTTCGGCACCCGTTGCGCCACAGCCCACCACGGTGCCGCCATTGATGGTCAGGTTGCCGTTAGCGTCGATGGCATCGTTGTTCAGCGCATAGGCGTAGATACTGCCGCCGTTGATCTCGAGGTTGCCGGCAGCGTTGATGCCGTCGTCGTAGGAGTAGATGCCGATGGAGCCACCGTTGATGGTCATCTTGCCCTTGCTCTCCATACCCTCATGGCAGGCAGAGCGCGCCATGATGTTGCCGTCGTTGACGACGATGTCGCCAGCCGCCTTGATGGCCTTCGCCGACACGCTGTTGCTGTTCTTGCCCGTGGCGATGGCTTTAAGCGTTCCGCCGTTCATGGTGAACGTGGTGCCGGCCTTCAGTCCCTTGCCGCCATTGCCGGTGCTTTTGAGCAGCACCTCGCCGTTGTTGATGGTCACGGCGCTGTCGGCCTTCATCGCCGCACAACCCTTATACTCGTTGTCGTCGCTGTCGTATTCAGTCGTTCCCGTGGTGATGATGGTGGTGCGGCCACCGTCTACCGTGATATTCCCCTCGGTATTGATGCCTTTCTCGGCATCGCCCGACACCTCGATGTTGAGCACGCCGCCGCGGATGAAGATGCCGTCGTTGCTCTTCATGCCGTTGGATGCCGACGAGCTGACGTAGATGTTGGTGTTGGGGCGGATGAGGATGTAGTCGTCGCTGACGATGCCGCTCTTGCCCTGCGCGTAGACGTTGAGCCTGCCCGAGCCGCTGAAGGCCAGCTTCCCCTCGCTGAAGAGCGTGCCCTTCTGGTCCTCGCCGTCTGCCATCGTGTAGGTGGAGCCGTCGCGCAGGGTGTTCTCCGTGCCAGCCACGCAGACGATGTAGGCCCGCTTGCCCTGGTTGTTGATGGCCGCGCCGGTGGGGTTGGTGATGTCTGCGCCGTTGAGCACCAGCTCGAACTTCTTCTCGCTGTAGATCTTCAGCGAGCCGTTGCTGGTCTGGCCGCTCAGTTCGTAGAGCATGCCCTTCGCCGTGGAGCTGACCACCACGTGGGCGCCGTCGGTCGTCAGTGTGACGCCTTCGGCCGTGCCGTCGATCGTGGCGGCATCGCCGTTGTAGGTGATGTGGATGACATTCTCTGCCGAGAAGGTCTCCACGTAGTCTTCGTAGAGTGGGTCGGTCGTTGCGGGGAGGTCGTTGCTCTCGCTCAGCGGCGTGTAGTCGAGGGCGATGTCGAAGGTGGCGAGGTCGCTGGTGATGGTCGTTCCGGCGGTGCTGCTGCCCTGTCCGCTGTCAGTCCAGGGGTTGGTGCTCCATCCGTCGTCATACGGGTCGTCGCCCGCGCAGCCGGCCAAAGCGGTGGCTGCAAGCATCGTTACAATCATTTTCCTTGTTTTCATAATCGTTATCCTTTCCAATCGTTACAATAAAAACTTGCTGCAATATTACAGTTTTTGCACCATACGGGCAAAAACAATCAACCAATCATCGTTTCCGTTCAACAAAAAACAGAACGAGCCTTGCCGGTCCGTTCTGTTCTCGCTCTTGTCGTTTTCCTATCTGGCTACCGCTTCTTCGCATGTGATGCCTTCAGGCCATTCTTCGTTGTAAAGGAGCTTAGGCAGGTCGGAGGACTGCTTCTTTGTCTTGCCGACGACCTCTGTCACCTCGTAAGAAAGGCTCACTTCATCAACTGGGTCGCAGTTGTTGTCGCTGACATCTTTCACTTCCACCCGGTATTCATAACCCTCTTCCCAGTGAAGTCCGAAGATGGAGGCCCTCTTCCATGTTCCTTTTTCACCCTCTTTTATCAGGTAATGAGGGCGTACGACACCATCATAGCCGCAAGCGTAGGAACGCTCGGAGGCAACGATAACGATATTTTCATCGTCCGAACATCCTGCAAATGATATTGACGCAATCATCCAGAAGGCGGTCATCGCCTTTCTTGCTATCGAACAACTCATAGAAATAATTGTCTTTAAAAACTTGTTATTGTATAGTATGAATACTCATATCTTTCGCAGATACCATAGCCTGGAGTGTATTCCATGTCTCGAGTCATTCCTAAGTTATACGAAGAAACGCCAGCTGGAACTATGATAGTGTTTGTTGTCGTTTCCCGTGCATCTACGCCATTAGAACTACCAGTTTCACGGTAATAAGTCACTTCAACGAGTTTAGGATATGACAATACGACTGGATTATTATTCGCATTGGTAAAATAGATGGTGTTAGAGTACCAAATATCTCTGTCGTTTTGATAGTCTGTTGAGTAGTCATACTCTACTACTGCGTCAAGATTTGCTTCTGGACCATAAATAAAATTAAGTCCTTCTTCATCACCTTGTGATAGTTGAATATTGTATGGTATTGTGCCTCCGTTCTTTTTAAGCATTGTGTATAATCCTGCCGTTTTTGGAAAAGCATCGGAGGAGTATATCATTATTGAATAAAAATCGAAACTTCCTATATTATATGTATCATCAATAGATTGTTTCTGAAAATTATTCTCCTTACCAGAAAGGATGTTGTCCCATAAGATATCTACGTATGCATCACGGTCAGACCTTACTTGTTCATGGTGAAATCCCATACTGTGCATCGTTTCGTGTTTGATATTGCGCAAATCAAAATAGCCTGATTGCAAATGAATGATGTTCCCACCGTTTTGTCTCCCAATAGGCGATGCGTTGTAACTGGAAGGAGTATAAATAATACAGTATGTTTGAGGTGTGGTGATTTCCACAAATTCTATCTGTGTAACTGCGCTAATCTCATTTAATCCATACTTAATCATATACTTTTCCGCATTTGTAAACCCGTTCTGAATGATATAAGGTATAGATTTTTGAGGCCAATAATTTACTATTCCTTTTTTCACAACTGAGCGAGAAGACGGGGTGTCCATCAATTCTATTTGTTCCCTTGTGAAGATTATATCTTGGAAATAATAAGTGCTATCAATATCCATAAACACTTTCTGTCCACATGCAAGTGTAATTTCTTCAGGTGTACCTTTTGGGATGTATCCGACCATTTCCCATGGAGATGTTTCAGTTGAAGCATTAAAATCTTCATTAGCAGTACATCCTGTTAAGATTAATAATAACGCAATTATGTGATTATTTTTTTTCATGATTAAAGATTATTAAGAAAAAAGGTTTGCCAAAGAAGCGATTCTTTTCTATATGAAGAACGTGTCTTTGAGCAAACCTTCAATATTGGGGACTGTTTACTCTGCTACGAGCGTGAAGCGCTTGAAGTCGCAGATGCAAAGCTCCTTGTCCTGACGGGCGAGCCATGCGCTGACGGTCTCCTTGTCGCCGTCGCCGAACTGGAACTCCTGGTCGACGAGGCAGTTGTCCTTGAGGAACTTCTGCACGCGGCCCTTGGCGATGTTCTCAATCATCTGAGCAGGCAGGTTGGCAGCCTTCTCGGCAGCAGCCTTCTCCTTCAGTTCGCGAGCCTTGTCGGCCTCTTCCTGAGTGAGCCATCCCTTCTTCATGTTGCTCTCGATATGGTCTTCGCTGTCAACGAGGTTGGGGTTGATGCCAGCCTTCTTCAGGACAGAGTCGACATACTTCTCAATCTGCTCGAGCTTGGTCTTCTCGACAGCCGTCTTGTACTCCTCGTCGAGGATGCTCTGCGGCATGCTCTCAGCGTTGAGTGCCACGGGCTTCATGGCAGCCACCTGCATAGCCAGCTTGTGACCTGCATCCTGAGCGAGCTTATTGGTCTGTACCATGGTGCAGAGCATGTGCTTGCCCATGTGGTCGTAGACCTCGATGTTGTCGCCAGAGAGTGTCAGATAGCCGTCGAGCTCCATCTTCTCGCCAGTGATACCCGAACGCTGTGTCACAGCGTCCTGCACCTTCTGGCCGTCGGCCAGCGTGAGTTCCTTCACCTGCTCGAGGTCGCTGCACTTGTTGGCGATGGCGGCATCGAGGATGCTCTGTGTCAGGGCGATGAAGTCGGCACCGTTGGCAACGAAGTCGGTCTCGCACTTCAGGGCGATCATAGCGGCGAAGCCGTCGACAGCCTTGACGAGTACGCAACCGTTCGAAGTCTCACGGTCGGAACGCTTAGCGGCGATGGCCAGTCCGCGCTCGCGGAGCAGGTCCTTAGCCTGGTTGAAGTCTCCCTCAGCCTCGGTCAGCGCTTTCTTCACGTCGGCCAGGCCAGCACCTGTCATGGTGCGGAGCTTCTTGATATCTTCCATATTTGGTTTGTAAGCCATAATACTATTTACGATTTGGAAATTTACGATTTACGATTGATTTAAAAATTACTCAGCGGCAGGAGCCTCTTCGGCAGCGGGAGCTTCCTCAGCGGCGGGAGCCTCCTCAGCGGGAGCCTCTTCCTTGCGGGCACGACGTGCACGGGGGCGAGCCTCCTCAGCCTCTTCGGCCTGTTCCTTGGCAGCCTTCTCGTCGGCCTTCTCAGCCTTGCGCTCCTCGAGACCTTCGGCGATAGCCTGGCAGCAAGCGTTCAGGATAACCTCGATAGAGTCCTTGGCATCGTCGTTGGCAGGGATGATGAAGTCGATGTCGTTGGGATCGCTGTTGGTATCGACGATAGCAAACACGGGGATACCCAGGCGGTTGGCCTCGCGCACGGCGATGTTCTCCTTCATCACGTCGACCACGAACAGGGCACTGGGCAGACGGGTCAGGTCGGCGATAGAACCGAGGTTCTTCTCCAGCTTGGCACGCTGGCGGCTAATCTGCAGGATTTCGCGCTTTGAGAGGTTGCTGTAGGTACCGTCGGTCATCATCTTGTCGATGGTGGTCATCTTCTTGACAGCCTTGCGGATAGTGGGGAAGTTGGTGAGCATGCCACCGGGCCAGCGCTCGTTGACATACGGCATGTTGACAGACGTTGCCTTCTCGGCGACGATGTCCTTGGCCTGTTTTTTAGTAGCAACGAAGAGAATCTTCTTTCCCGACTTTGCGATCTGCTTCAGAGCTTCAGCGGCCTCGTCGATCTTGGCCACCGTCTTGTGCAGGTCTACGATATGAATGCCATTGCGCTCCATGAAGATATAGGGGGCCATGGCGGGGTTCCACTTGCGCTTGAGGTGGCCGAAGTGACAGCCAGCCTGCAGCAACATATCAAAATTTGTTCTTGCCATTTTGTTAGAATGCTTTTTAATGGGTTGTTTACTTTCTTTTTAATTCTTGTTAGAATCAGCCACTGGGTAATTGATAATTGACAATTGACAATTGAGAATTGACAATTGAGAATACAAGTCTCAGCGGTTTAGATGCTAAACGATGCTCAGTATTATTTTAACGCTTACTGAACTGGAAGCGACGGCGTGCCTTCGGCTGACCCGGCTTCTTGCGCTCCACCTCGCGGCTGTCGCGGGTAAGGAAGCCATGACTCTTCAGGTTCTTCTTGTCCTCGGCATTGATCTTCACCAGAGCGCGGGCGATGCCCAGACGCAGAGCCTGGCTCTGACCAGTGAAGCCACCTCCGTCGAGGTTCACCTTGATGTCGTACTTCTCAGCGACCTCGAGCAGTTCGAGCGGCTGCTTCACCACATACTGCAGGATGGCAGAGGGGAAGTATTCGGTCAGGTCCTTCTTGTTGATTGTTATCTTGCCTGTTCCTTCGGTGACGTAGACACGTGCAACGGCACTCTTACGACGACCAACTGCATTAATCATTTCCATATCTTACTTCTATTTATTTATACTGGTTAATATCGATTGCCTTGGGCTTCTGAGCCTCGTGCGGATGCTCTGTGCCGTCGTAAACATAGAGGTTGCTCAGCAGCTTGCGACCTAAGGGGCCTTTGGGCAGCATGCCCTTCACGGCGTGACGGAGGATACGCTCCATGCCGTAGGGGTGCTGGCGCAGCTGTGCCGGAGTGTTGAAACGCTGTCCACCAGGGTAGCCAGTATAGCGGGTGTAGAGCTTGTCGGTCTCTTTCTTACCCGTGAAGTATGCCTTCTTGGCGTTGATAATGATAACATTGTCGCCACAGTCAACGTGCGGGGTGAATGTGGGCTTGTACTTTCCGCGGATGAGCTTAGCCACTTTAGAGGCGAGACGTCCCACCACCTGGTCGGTAGCGTCGACAACGACCCACTCCTTCTGTGCTGTTTCCTTGTTGACGGAAATGGTCTTGTAACTTAAAGTGTTCATTTCTAAATTAAATTGTTACTACTAAAAAACGTTTATTAAATTGACTTGCCTGGACAACGATTCACAAACCGCCCTGGCCGGCCAAAGCCACGGCTATTTACACGATGCCCACGGGGGCTCTAAGCATACCCCCTCGTAATCGGTCTGCAAAGGTACTTATTATTTGCGAGCTACCGAACTTTCGACGGAGCCACAATCGAATGATTTATGATAATTTAACCAAATACAACTATTATTATCCTTATACAATTCACCACGGAAGCCAAAACGCTCCCGTGGTGAACTGGATAGTTAGGAAAAAAAGTCTTAATCAAGTGCCATCTTGCGGCTCATGCGTTGCGAGGCTGTGGTAATGGTTACAATGTAGATACCACTGCGCCAACCATCGAAATCGATGGTCTCTTCATGGCCGGCATTCATATCGGCAACAGTGCGCGACGAGATCAGACACCCATTGAGGTCGGTCACGTCGATACGCATCCACGGCTCGGCATTGTTGAGCAACACCTGCCACTGTCGGCAGTGTTTCATCAGCGTCACGGGCTGACGGCTTCCCTGCAGACTGTTGATGGCAGTGGGGAGACTGCTCCTCATGAGCAAAGCTATCTTCAGTCCTTCGTAGGTGTTGAGCTTCCCGTATCCCCACTGCGGGTTCCATCCGTACTCATCCACATCGTAGCCCTCGGGTACCAGGCTCGACTCACGGAGTATCTGGTGTATCTGCTCGTGGGTCAGCGCGGGATTGGCCTGCAGCCACAGAGCTATAGCTCCTGTCACCTGAGGTGTTGCCATCGACGTGCCGCTGTAGCCGCCGTAGTAGAAGTGCTTCAGTCCGCGCTTCACATCGTCAGTGATGTAAGAGGCTGTCTTGGAGAATCCCGACTCGTATTTCGACAGGGCCGATAAGACTACTGACCCCGGAGCGGCCACGGTGGGTTGCGCCGTGGTGTGAAGCACTGGTCCGCGGTTGCTGAAGGCACTGATGTCGCCCAGGTCGCCGTAGTTGCTGGTCTGCCGCTGTCCGTTTAGGTTGTCATACTCTACGCGGCTGTTGTACGATGCCACGGCTACGCAGTGAGGCATGCTGCTGGCCGGTTCAGCCACGGTAAAGTACTTATCGGGCACGATATACGATGCGTCGGGTCCATCCTGGAAACTGCCGAAGTTGGCTGTTGTCCAGGCATGGATCTCTATTCCCGGTTGTGCGGCGATGTCGGCTCCCAGCATGGCATAGCCTCCGTAGCTGTGTACGGCACTGGTAGGAGCTGTCAGGGTGATATGGTGCTTGCCGTTGTAGGGTGCTATCTCTTCCACCATAATCTGACTGACGATGGTTTCGTCGAGATACTCGCGCGTACCATTATTATATATAAAGGGTTTCACGCTGAAATGACTGGCCGAGTCGGTCTGCTGACACCAGAAGTCCATCATGATGCCCACACCGTCGGGCTGTCCCAAGAGGCGCATGGTGTCGGCCTCGGCGGTGAAGACGTGATGGGCATGATAGGTTCCCATGCCGTCGTTACCCAAGGCAGCCACCACCATGCCGCCAGGCTGCTCGGTGATGATGTCGTCGATGGGACTGAAAGTGGGGTCTGTGGCATCGTGCGGTCCTGCATTTGAGCCGAAGCTCATGTTGATGACCCAGGGCTTACCTTCCTCGCGGGCTTTGTCGGCGATAAAGCGCACGTCCTCGAGCACCTCGGCACTGTTGAACTCCGAAGGTATCATAATGATGTCGGCCTCCGGTGCCACGCCATACCAGTCGTTCTCGGCAATACGCGAGCCGGCAGCAATGCCTGTCACGTGGGTGGCATGAGCGGTAGAGTTGATGCCGTCGCCTGTGGCGGGTATCTTCTGCGTAGGCTCCGAGTCTTTACCTTGACCGTAGCCCCAGCGGTTCCACACCCATTTTACCCGACTCTCGTTCAGACTGTCCAAGAAGGCGACATGCCGGAACTCGAAGCCCTGGTCTATCACGCCCACCACGACACCCTTGCCGGTGAACGGTGTCTCCAGGTCGCTGCCCGCGTGTACCATGTCCACGTTGCTCATCTGGCGTGCCTGGTCCATCATAGGTTGCATCTGGCGGCTCTGCTGTACAAAGCTGACGTTCGTCATCTGCCCCAGCTGCCGCATGTACTCTGCCGTGGCACGCACGGTAATGGTGTTGGGGGTAATGACGGTGGCACGATGGCCATCGGCCTGGATGCGGTCGGCCAGGCGATAGGCATCGGTACAACTCACCACAGCCGACAGCATCTGCTGTGGCTGCGCGGTGCGCAGGGTATGCTGCAGACTGGCATCGAGACGTTTCAAGGCG
Source organism: Prevotella sp. (assembly GCA_017635615.1). GTDB lineage: Bacteria > Bacteroidota > Bacteroidia > Bacteroidales > Bacteroidaceae > Prevotella. Next base: position 8,610 of record JAGBLC010000091.1, on the reverse strand, counting down.
GTATCGTGTCTGTCTTGTTCATTAGCTGCCGTTTGTGCAGTAGTCGCTGTGGTGGCCAGCAACAATGCTGCGGCGATGAAAAGATGCTTCATTGCTTTTTGCGATTTGGAAGAGGCCTACTTGCGCCCCGTACATACATACTTTCGGCCGCCTTTGATGTAGAGTCCCTTGGCAGCAGCCGCATCTACCTGTCGACCCTGAAGGTCGTATATCTTTTCGCTACAGTTCGTAGTGGGGTGTTGCGACATCTCTTCTATGCCGGTAGCCTCACCCTCTCCGCGAAGCTTCACTTTGACGGCGTTGACAATCGATTCGTCGGTCTGATTGATGAGCATCACCACCAGCTCGCAGTTACGGTCGTTGAGGATGCCGTCGGGCAGGGCGAACTCCTTGTCGAAGGAGATGGTCTCGTCGGCCACGATCTGTGCGGGTACACTGCCGGCTACGCCATTGAAATCGTCCACATAGGCGCGGGCCACTTCCTGGTACCACATCTCGTCGCTGGGCACGGGCGACGGCTTGTTCTCATAGCCGCCCATCGGACCGCTTTTTCCTCCGCTATAGGCATTGTTCTGGTTGTAGCGCGAGTCGCCAGGCACATGAACATTGTTCTCGATGACGACGTAGCCCAAACGGAAGTCGGCGGCATCGTAGTTGTCGGCAAACCACAGATTGGTGGAACAGCTGACAGTGCGGTTGTCAAAGTTGGTGGTGGCTTCGGTCTGCATAGCCACCAGTGTCTCTATGCCGTTGTATACCTGCAGGGCTACAGAGGGGAACTTCCCGGGGTCGGTCCTAACGGAACGGCACACGTTTCCGGCTGGATAGCCGCTGTCTAAGTAATAGGTCAGATGTTCGATATAGCTGTTAGCCATAGGGTCGCCCTGATGGGCGGCAATGCCTATGGTCCAGTCGTTGCAATGCTTGTTGAGCGAGTCGAGGGCCACCAGACCGCGTACGCACCAGCCACACCAGGTGCCGGTACCCTCCTCGCACACCACGCGGCGGGGATAGCTTGTCAGCCTACCCTCGGTGGAGTAGCGGTTCTGGTCGGCGGTGATGGTGGCATTGTAGGTCACGGCCTCATGGAAAGGCAACTCGAAGGTGTCGTCAAGGGTGAATCTCATCTGGTCACCGGGCTGCAGTGTGGCGGGGAAATGCTGTACGAGGATCTTCTCGTAGTCGGTACCCTGTCCCAAAGAGTATTCCACGGTGAAGCCGTCTGTCAGCTCCGTCTCGCCGTAGTAGATAGCGGTGCCGCTGACGGGTACGTTTTTCTGGCGATAGGTCGAAGCGATGAGGTCGAGCTTCATCACGATGTCGCTTTTGACACCCACAAAGATGTCATCTACATAGAGGCGCGAACAGTCGGTGGAGTTATTCACGAAGGCTATGTGTACGGTCTGATCCTTGTAGGCCGACAAGTCGACCGAATGGACTTTCCATGTAGCCTCTTCTTTCTCGGTGGTGAAGAGGGGTTGCCAGTCGAGGTCGGTCAGTTCGGTTTGTTGCGAGGCAGTCGCGATATATACGACGTAGCCATCGCTGTGCTTCTTGTCGCTGGCCATGGCTCGCCAGCGCACGATGACGTTATCGTCGGATATGGTGACAGATGGCAGTATCATCCAGTCGTCGCTTGTGCCGGCGGGACTGTACCACGATGTAGAGCAGGCCACCTGTCCGCTCTCGTTCTTCGGAGTGAAGACGATCCAAGGTGTACCCACTCCGAAGCCCAGTTTCTGCATGTCGGCGGAAGGTGTCAGCTGGTCTTTGTCCACGAGAACGTAGTCGGCGGGAATACCCTGCTCGAAGTCGCACTCTAAATAGGTCTGTGCTCCGGCAGTCATAGCGGCCGAGAGCATAGCACAGGCAATGATGTGTTTGATGGTCATTTTCTTATTATAATGAAAAAAGGGAGAATGATTATCCCTGCCACTCAGGACCGGTAGTACACATTCTCCCATCATGATGTTATCAGTTTACTTAACCATCACCTTGCGCATGGTGCCGTCGGCCTGGCGCATGATGACGAGACCCTTCTGTCCCGCAGCGGCACGACGGCCGTCGATGGTCCAGAATTGGGCATCAGTACCCATGTGGTTGTTCACACTGTTGATACCAGTAACAACGTTGCCATAGGGCTCGCTGCTCTCATTCTCGAGGTCGACGATGATGAGGTTCGACTTGACCGAGGTGGCCCAACTGCCCTCGTGCTCGTAGCTGGCCTGTACGTCGTAAGCGAACTTCTCGTAGTCGGTGTCAGAGAGGTTGCTGAACTGATAGCTCAGTTCCTCTGTCTCACCCTGCTGCAGCTGTGTCTTCACCACGCCGCCGGCCTTCACGTCCTGACCGATGCGCAGGTAGTCGAGCAGCCAGGGGCTGTACTGATAGGTCATGAACTGAAGCTGCTGCTGGTCGTTCTCAACAGGCATCTCAAACTCTACGTCGATGGCTCCGTTTTCGTCGAATGCGATGGCATACTGAACACCGTCGATGGTGAAGAGGAGCTGCTCGCCGGGATAGCTATAGGCACGCAGGGTGACATAAATCTTGTCGCTGTTGCTACAGTCAATGACGGGCGTTGTGATGTAGGTATACATATACATCGCGGGATCACATCCCAGCATACCGTTGGCAATGCTGTTGCCGTTGCCGGTCCATCCGGGCTGGCTGGTGTAGTCGTCGTAGCTCTGCACTTCGAAGGTATTGCCTAAAGACTCTGCCTCGTCGGGGTTGGTGGTCTCGGCTCCCTCAATCTTTTCGAAGTCCTCTTCGAGCAGGGTCATGTTCTGGGTGTTGCTCTTGGCCTGCTGGATGCCATAGAGGTTCACATAGTATTTCATGGCCTTGGGAGAGGCTTCCCAGTTGGCAGTGAAAGTGCCGCGACTGTCAATGTCGGTGGCCATGGTAGCCACGGGTGCGCCCAGGCCAAGGGCGTGGAGACGTACGCGTGTGGAGAACTGGTGCACGTTGTGTGAACGAACACCATAGTAATACTCCGTCTCAGGTTCCAAGTTGGTGAAGGTGAACTCGCATTTCTGCGTGTTCTCATAGAAGGTGTAGTTCTGCTGGTTTCCATTCTCATCGTATTCACCATAGTTTATGCCCTTCGGTCCAGTGACACGCTCAAGCTCAAAGGCACGGTTGCCCACAATATCTACGTCGTCGATGACGAAATACCCAGTTTCGCTCAGGTTGTTGACAGATAGGCGGAAGCTGTAGTAATTGTTGGCGCAGTCTTTCAGTTCTTGCAATGCCAGGATGGCCCAATCGGCTGCCTGATAGCCCGAGATGGTGCCGATGGTGATCCAGTTGCCTTCAGCATCCAGAGCTTCCACGTTCAGGTCGCCCTGCAAATTAAAGGCCCACGACGGATTATTTTGGTCAACGCTGGGATCAACCAGGTGTACATACATCTCACCCTTCTTGTAGGTGCCGTCGGTCTTCGGCAAGGTGATGACGTCGTCATTGCGCAGGATGAGGCCCTTGGTGCCGTTGAGGCCCTCTTCTTCTGACACTTCGGTAGATGAGATTTCCCACCCTTCCTGAGCACCGCTGTAGTTCTCGAAATCTTCGGCAAACTGCTGCTCGCTGTCGGAGGTGTACACCTTTTTCCAAAGGTCAAGATAGTAGTTGTAGGAATGGCGGACGGGTTCCCATGCAATGGTGAAATTGTCATGCTGATAGTCGGTGACGCCGATGATGTTGGGCTGTGCGATGCCGTTTTCGTAGCTGGCTACCACCTTGATGTCGTCGAGGAGCAAGCCATCAGAAGTGGTGAATGCGATAAAGCTGCTATTGTCGGCATCATAGTTCTCTACCTCATACACAAACTCCTGCCAACCCTCTTGTGGATAGGCGCGGAAAGAAACCATGCCTGCGGGGTCGTCGGTATTACAATAAGAGGGATTTTCCAAACTGCCCTTCAGCAACATGATGTTGAGCGTAGAGCCGCTATAGTAGTGCCAGTCGGTCCAGTTGCCATCCTCGTCTCGGTCGTGGGGCACGGCATATTTCACGGGCTTGAAACGTCCGGTGATGGTCAGCTTGCCGGAATAATCGCCCACAGGCGTACACAGCATGCACGGAGACTGGAAATTGTAGGTGCGCATATAAACCTTGCCACCGGCAGCCATCACCCAGTCGCCCACCCAAGTGCCGTCCTTCGTCAGCGAGGGGTCGATGACGGTGTTGTGGTCGCCAAACCACTGTGATGCCAGATAGTTGACGGTGTCGGGCTTTTCCTCCGAACCCCAGGTGATGCCCTGGAAGTCCTCGTCGATAAGCGTTGACTTGACACTACTGCTGGCCTTGACGGGTGCAGTGAGGCGGTTCATGGCATAGCCCTTACTGTTCATGGCCTTCAGTGAGGGCAGCGTGGTTTGCTGTTGGTCAGCATTCTTGCTCTGCAGCTTCATCTGCGCCTGAGCCGTCTGGCCAAACATCATGCAGGCAACGAGGCCTGCCACGAAAGTTGTAATTCTGTTCATACGTTTTGTTTTTTGTTAATATAAAAAGAGTAGTCAATGCGCTATTTAGGCTTTCTGAATTTTTCGCGCTGCAAAGTTAGACATTACCAACCAACCCACCAAAAAAAACAAAACGAAATCGGTGCTAATTCAAGAAAAAACACCGATTTCATCGAAAACAAGCACCCTTTATGCGCTTACACGGCCTTGGCCATGCGCTGGTATTCCGAGGGGCTAAGGCCGGTGACGCGCTTGAACACCTGCGAAAAATTAGAACGGCTCTTGATGCCTACGCTCTCGGCAATAGCCTCGATGGTAACGTTGCCGTAGTGCTCACGGTCGTTCATACGGCGACAGGCCTCATGGACACGCTGCTCGGCCAGGAGCGAGCTGAAATTCTGTCCCATGAGGCTGTTGATGGTTTCAGAGACATATTTCACATTCGATTCCGTCAGCTCGGCAAGTCGACCGATGGAGAAACCGGCGGTATAGATTTCGGAGCTGTTGCCAAGCACATAGCGTATGCGCATCAGCAGTTCCTCGGCATCGCTGCGCGACAACACAGGCTGAAGGCCTGCCTTGTTGCCGGCAGCCTTCTCGGCCTCGGCCAGTTTCTCGGCCTGTTGGCGTACCTCCTCGTTGCGGCGCATCAGCTCCACATGGCGTTCGTAGAGGTGGCGATGGGCCTCGCGTACCTTATTATACGCGCGATAAAGACGCCACAGCAGGAAGCCCACGAGCAACACCACGGCCACCGCCGTAATGAAGAAGATGGTCATCAGGCGGTGACGCTCGCGCAGATGGCGCAGATCCTGAGCCACAGCCTCCAATCTGTATCGGAACTGCACCTGTCCGACGGAGGCCAGATGGGCATCGACGAGCAGCGAGTCCTTGTCGCGCAGATAGAGCAGCTCATAGTGGCGTGCCTGCGCCGTGTCGCCTATTTCCTGATAGACATGCGACATCGACTCATAGATGGAATAGGTATAGTCCAGATTACCGTCGAGCTGGGCAGCATCGAGCGCTTTGCGGTAGAACTGCAAGGCACGGTCGTAGTGGCCGGCATGTTGACATATAATGGCGGCATCGATGAGCGAAGTAGACGTAAAGCGCGACACCAACGGCTCATCCCAGCTGATGGTAGCACTCTGCGCCAACAGCGCCACAGCCTGCTCCGTCTGCCCCTGACAATATGCCTGCACTGCCTGGCAGCGCAACCGCACATGGGTCACGACGGGCAGCGTGTCGGCCTTGGCCGTAAATTGCATAAAACGGTCGATATCATCCTTGATGGCATCCTGTCGGTTGCGGCGCAGCTGGTCGCTGATGAAACCGGTGACGGTGGTGGCATAGACCTTCATATCTCCCGTTTTGCGGCTGGCATCGATGGCCTTGCGGCGCAGGCGCGTTATCTCCGGCAGCTTGACATCCTCGCTGTCGTCGCCAAGCACCACCGCATTGGCCATGGCATTACATATATATGGTATAAACGGCAGCAGGTTGTGCTCCGTGGCCAGCTTGTCGGCTTGCACCAGATATTCCATTGACTTCTCAAAATCGCGATAATAGGTCATGTACATCACACCAAGGTTCGACATTGCCTTGACAGCCAATTCTGTGTCTTTGGCCGAGCGATACCCGTCGTAGTAGCGGTTCACAACAATCGTGTAGCAGGTCATGGCCGAGTCGCGCTTGTCGCCCTGCATCAGAAAATAGTAGGCACGGTTGCACAGCTCGTCGCTGGGTAAGCGGGCCCACAGGTTGTAGAAGCTCTTGTCGATCTCCTTTTTGTCACGCGCCGCATGAACGATTATCGGAAACAGTATCAGGAAAAATATCAGGTGCGCTCTCATAAGCTTTTATATATCGTGATGTTTACGTGTGCAAATATACAAAAAAAATTGTATTTACAAGCCTGTCACCATAAAAATGTTAACAAATTGTCCTAAAAAGAAATCATGACTTTCCTGCCACAATCTTCTTGATTTCGAAGAGTTTGTTGAGGGCTTCCATCGGCGTAAGGTTGTTGATGTCGAGACCGAGAATCTCGTCGCGCACTTGGCAGAGCACGGGGTCGTCGAGCTGGAAGAAAGACAGCTGCATGCCTTCACGGGTAAGGCCTCCCCCTACCCCACCTAAAGAGGGGAGACTCGTATCACCCGTGGGCGTATGCTGCGCTTCCGGGCTATCGGCACCCCTTCCCTTCACTTGCGACTGCGGATGAGCGCCCTCCAGCTGATGCAGGATCTCTTCAGCCCGCTTGACGATGCTCTTGGGCATGCCCGCTATCTGCGCCACATGGATACCGAAGGAATGTTCCGACCCGCCGCGGACAAGCTTGCGCATGAAGATGACCCGGCCGTCGGCCTCGCGCACACTGACGTTGTAGTTCTTGATGCGGCTGAAGCTCTTCTCCATCTCGTTCAGCTCGTGGTAATGGGTGGCGAAAAGCGTACGGGCACGCGCCTTCGGATGCTCGTGCAGATATTCTACGATAGCCCAGGCGATGGAGATGCCGTCGTAGGTCGACGTGCCGCGCCCCAGTTCGTCGAAGAGTACGAGCGAGCGAGGCGTTACATTATTTAATATATTAGACGCCTCCGTCATCTCCACCATGAAGGTCGATTCGCCAAGGGAGATGTTGTCGCTGGCACCCACACGGGTGAAGATCTTGTCCACCATACCGATGCGGGCACTCTCCGCCGGGACGAAGCTTCCGATCTGTGCCATCAGCACGATGAGTGCCGTCTGTCGGAGCAGGGCCGACTTACCGGCCATGTTCGGACCCGTTATCATCATGATTTGCTGGCGTGTGGTGTCAAGCAGGATGTCGTTCGGCACATATTGCTCGCCGATGGGCAGCTGCACTTCTATCACCGGGTGGCGCCCCTGACGGATATCAATCGTATCGCTGTCGTCGATGACGGGCCGCACATACTTGTGTTCTTCGGCCGACTTGGCGAACGAGAGCAGGCAGTCCATCTCAGCAATGAGCGTGGCATCCTGCTGCACAGCGGTAATGATGCCTTGCAGGTCGGTCACGAGCTGGTTGAACAGACGCGTTTCCAACGACAGTATCTTGTCTTCGGCTCCGAGGATTTTCTCTTCGTATTCCTTCAGCTCTTGCGTGATGTAGCGCTCGGCCTGTGCCAGCGTCTGCTTGCGCACCCATTCGGCGGGTACATGGTCTTTGTAGGTGTTGCGCACTTCGAGATAGTAGCCGAAGACATTGTTGTAGCCTATCTTCAGCGAGCTGATGCCCGTCTGCCGGGCCTCGCGCTCCTGTATCTGCAGCAGGTAGTCCTTGCCGCTATAGGCAATCTGTCGTAGCTCGTCGAGTTCGGCACTGACTCCATTGCGGATGACACCGCCCTTGTTGACCAGCAGGGGCGGATCGTCGGTCACCTCGCGGGCAATGCGGTCGCGCATCTCCTCACAGAGTTCCATCTGCTGCCCTATCGTGCGGATGGCCTCGTTGCCACTCTCAAGGCATGCCTCCTTGACAGGCTTCAATGCCAGGAGCGCCGTCTTCAGCTGGTTCACCTCGCGAGGGTTGGCACGCCCCACCGCCACCTTGGAAATGATACGCTCCAGGTCGCCCATCATTGCAAACTGCGCGTCGACAAGTTCGCGGAAGTCTGGTTCACGGAAGAAGCACTCCGCCATGTCCAACCGTTGGTTGATGGCCTTCTGCTCGTTCAGGGGGAAGACAATCCATCGCTTGAGCATGCGTGCCCCCATCGGAGAGACGGTGCGGTCGAGCACGTCGAGCAACGAGCGGCCGCCCTCCTGCATCGGGTAGATCAATTCGAGCGACCGCACGGTGAACTTGTCCAACCGCACATACCGCTCCTCCTCTATCCTGCGGAGCGACGTGATATGGCCTATCTGCGTATGCTGTGTTATTTCCAGATACTGCAGGATGGCACCGGCGGCAACGATACCGCTGTGCAGATGGTCTACGCCGAAGCCTTTCAACGACTTCACGCGGAAGTGGGCTTTCAGCTTCTGCATGGCTGTCTGCTCGGTGAACACCCAGTCGTCGAGGGCATAGCTGAAGGACTTGTCGCCGAACTGCCGTTCGAGCAGCTCGCGCTTGCCCCTCTCGTAGAGTATCTCTTTCGGCTGGAAGTTGGTGAGC
>JAGBLC010000090.1 GCA_017635615.1 Prevotella sp. | reverse complement strand
GTCCTCTCGGGCGAGATGGAGGATGACGAGGGAACCATCGCCAACTGGCTGAAGGACAATGCGGCCTACTTCACCTATTCGTCGCCTGTCGACAATGGGGGCAAGTATGCCGTGACCCATTTCTTCACCCTCGACCGCACGACGGAACATTCGCTCGTAGAGTTCAAGCTGGAGACGGGACGTAAGAATCAGATTCGCGTCCATGCTGCCGATATGGGGCATCCAGTATGCGGCGACGTGAAATACGGCAATGGCGACGACCCCATCGGACGGCTTTGCCTGCATGCCTTCCTGCTCTGTTTCTATCATCCGCGCACAGGCGAGAGGATGGAGTTTGAATCACCCGTGCCGGCGTCGTTCCGTGCGTTGTTTAAATAAGATGATTGTAGAATGGACTCAAATTACATTTATTATATAGTAGCATTGCTGGTGATTGTGGCTGTCTTCTTTGCTGTCCGCAAGGTGGCCAGCTGTCTGGTGAAGAGCATCATCGGACTGATTGTGTTGGCCATTGCCGCTTACGTCTATTTCACGATGCTACGGTGAAGCGGACATACGACCGGTCATCGAAGCTGCGGTTGCCCCGCATCAAGCCCTTCGATGCTTTGTAGATGGAGATGCAGAGCGGGTCGTCGCGAAGAAGGTCGGCCAGGCGCTCTTCGCTCTCTTGCAGCGTGGGCATGAGGAAGGGATAGCCGTCGGAGGCCAAGACAATCTCTTTGGACTCTGGACAACTGACGATGCTGACGTGCGGCATGCTCACGGGGAAGCCGTCGAAGACGGAGAACAGCACATTCTGATAGCGGCACGACTCGATGATGGCCGGCACGATGAGGTCGCGCCCTGGGTCGTGCTGCTGAAACTCGCTGATAGCGTGCCCTTCTGCCAGTTGGCGCCGCAGAAAGGCCGCCCGCTTCTCGGCATAGTATTCTTCCTGTGGCTTGGGGTCGCCGTGAAGCACCCCGTCGATGAGGCATTGGCAGTCGCCAATCATCCACACTTCTTTTCTACGTTCGCTGTAGACAACGCAACTGGCTGTGGTGCGCTGTTCGGGATGGTCTTTGAGCTGCTGGATGTCGAAGCCGTGAGCCAGATAGGTGTCGTGAATCTGTCGGGTGACCTGTTGGCAGAAGTCTTCGCACGAGATGTCGGCCGGCATCTGGGCTATCACCTCCTTGACGATGTGCATGCAGCATTGGCCATTCGTCATCTTAGGGTCGATGCGGATGGGTGTCTTGCTGGTGCTGCCGTCGACGACGGCCACGAAGCGGCTATCGGCGTGGATGCCGTCCTCGTTTGTCGCCTGGCTTCGTTTTCCGATGGTTGTCTGTTCGATGATGGTCATGGCGGGAGGGGGTGTCGTCATGGAATGACGACTTACTGAACCTTTTGGGGGTGGGGGTGTCGGCATGGGATGACGACTTGCTGAACTTTTGGGTGGAGGGATAGAGCTGACGGATGAGGTCGGGGCGGCCGATGCGGCGCAGTTCACGCTCGATGGCCTGCCGCTCTTCGGGCTTGTACCAGAAGAAGAACTGTCGCTGTGCGAGCTTTTCCTTCTGCGTCTTGGCGCTGAACACGGGTTGCAGCGTGTAGGGGTCGAAGCCCGTGTACCATGTCTCTGTGGCCACCGTCATGGGTGTCGGTGTGAAGTCCTGTACCTGTTCAAGGTGGAAGTCGAGCTGCTTGGTAATGACCGCCAGTTCGGCCATGTCCTCCTCTTGGCAGCCCGGGTGCGAGCTGATGAAGTAGGGTATGATCTGCTGTCGGAGGTTCTCCTCGCGGTTGATGCGGTCGAAGACGCGCTTAAACTGCTCGAAGAGCTTGAACGATGGTTTGCGCATCTGCATAAGCACCTTGTCGGACGTATGTTCCGGTGCTACCTTCAGTCGTCCGCTGACATGTCGGCAGATGAGCTCACGGGTGTATTCGCGCGCTGCCGTGTTTGTCTGCTCGTCGTTACTATGATGAAGCAGCAGGTCGTAGCGGACGCCGCTGCCGATGAAGCTCTTCTTGATGCCTGGCAGGGCGTCTACGGCATGGTAGATGTCGAGCAGCATCGAATGGTCGGTGTTGAGGTTAGGACATACGGCGGGATGGATGCACGAAGGACGCTTGCACCGCTGGCAGGCCTTCAGGTTGCGTCCGTGCATGCCGTACATGTTGGCCGACGGTCCGCCGAGGTCAGAGAGGTAGCCCTTGAAGTCGGGCAGTTCCACAATCTGCCTCACCTCTTTCAGTATGCTTTCTTTCGAGCGGCACGCGATGAACTTGCCCTGGTGGGCCGAGATGGTGCAGAAAGCGCAACCGCCGAAGCAGCCGCGGTGGATGTTGACCGAGTGCTTGATCATCTCGTAGGCCGGGATGCGCTTGTTCTTGTATTTCGGGTGCGGCAGGCGTGTATAGGGCAGGTCGAAGGATGCGTCAAGCTCTTCGGTCGTCATCGGGGGATAAGGCGGATTGACCACGGCGTAGACATTACCCACCCGCTGTAGCAGGCGTTGGGCCTGCATCTTGTTCGACTCCTCCTCGATATGGCGGAAATTGTCTGCCTCGGCCCGTTTGTCGCGCAGGCATTCCTCGTGCGAGTGTAGCACGATGTCGTCGGCGGTGATGCCTTCCGGTATGTCTTTCTCTTTCGAAAGGTAGACGGTCTGTGGGAGATAGGTGAGCTGGTCTATGGGAATGCCTTTTTCCAGTTCTTCGGCTATCCTGACAATGGTCTTCTCGCCCATGCCGTAGCTGATGATGTCGGCCCCCGAATCGCACAGGATGCAGCGTCGCAGCGTGTCTTGCCAATAGTCGTAGTGGGTGAGCCGGCGCATGGAAGCCTCGATGCCTCCCAAGACGATGGGCACATCGGGATAGAGCCGACGCAGAATCTGACTGTAGACGATGGTGGGATACTCCGGGCGGCAGTCGTGCCGCCCGTCGGGACTATAAGCGTCTTCGGAGCGCAGTCGGCGGTTGGCGGTGTATTTGTTCACCATCGAGTCCATGCAGCCTGGCGATATGCCGAAGAAGAGCCTTGGCCGGCCCAGTCGCTTGAAGTCGCGGAAGTCGCCGTGCCAGTCGGGCTGCGGCACGATGCCCACGCGATAGCCGTGAGCCTCGAGCACACGTCCGATGACCGCCGCCCCGAACGACGGATGGTCTACGTAGGCATCGCCCGAGAACAGGATGACGTCGAGCGTATCCCATCCCCGCAGCTCCATCTCCTTCCTGGTGGTTGGCAGGAAGTCGGAAAGCCGGTATTCTCTCATTCTGCTTCTTGTGGTTCGGCCTGTTGCTGTTTCTCCCATTCGATGTAGGCCAGCACGAGGTTGTGCAGTCCGATGGCCTTCATGTCGCTGTTGTAGACAACATCGAGACAGAGGTCCATAAGCTGGCGGTCTACCTCCGTCTGCGACTCGAGGATAGAACGGCAGTTGTATTTCAGTTTGTCGACGGTACTCTCGTCGATGATGCCGTTGCTGTCGATGAGGTTTTTCAGCAGGGCATAGTGTCGGAGCGTCTCCATGTGAAGGTCGGTCACCTCGATGGTGCGCGAACCTTTGGCGTTAGCGATAATCTTCATTTATGGTAAGGTTTTAGTGTGAGCTGTTATTGCGGGCAGAGGAAGTTGACGATGCCTTTCATGATGGCAGCCCTCTTGCGGTAGGAGTTGATACACTCGAAGGGGAAACCCATGGTGAACGCTCGGTAGTCGCGCCCATGATAAGCCACGGCAGCCGAATTGCCAGAAGCATAGACCATAGCACTGAAGGCAGGTTCGATCGGCCGCAGGATGTCGGTGGCTGTTGCAGCATAGTGTTCTTCGTTGAGCGTGCGGTGGAACACCATGTCTGTTCCCAGTCCGGTGACGACGGAGTCGGCATAGATGCGCGTGGCACCCGCAGCCTTTAGTTTGAGGATGTCGGCGACGAAGGCTGAGTCGGCAGCATGGCGCATGTCGGATCCTACATAGGCTCCGCTCACCATCAGTGCTCCGCCGCTGTGGGCATAACGTGTGAGTCGTTCCTGCATCCTGTGGCTGAACGTCTTGTAGGGTAGGAGGGCGTTGCCGTCGTCCTTCTCCAGTCCGAGGAGCATGTCGACGACGTGATATTTCTGCAGGTCGATGTCGCCCTTCTCCACAGCCTCCGACGAGCAAGAGGCAACGTTGAAGTGGAGCAGGTTTTTCATCGCCTCGGCGTGTGTGTAGACATAGTTGAAATTGTTGCCGGCGATGAAGCTGCCCTGCCATTCCTGACCGCTGTAGCCCAGTCCGCCGGGGCCTTCGATGCCTATCTTCTGCTTGTCGAAACAGCGTTGCGTTCCGCTCCATCCTGCTGTTGGTCCGTAGCCTATGCCGGGGTCGATGTCGAAGTCGAAGCCTTGTTCTGTTGCTGTCTGTCTGACGGCTGGTGCACCGACGCGGTGGAAACCGTTGACAATCATCATCGAATGGGTAGCCCCCGGATGATAGAGCGCCGACACCGTTTCAGAAGGGAAACTCTCGCCGCCCTTGTTGACAGCCGCTATGCGGAAGTTGTACACCACGCCGGGCTGCAGACTCATCTTGCACGACGTTCCCTTGATGAGTGTGCCATTGTCGAATGCGCCCGACCCGGCCGATGTGTAGACGATGTACTCGTCGGGTGTTGCCGAGGGTTCCAGTTCGTCGATTGTCGGTTGCCATGCTATCCTGACGATGTTGTTGTTCTGAAACTCCACGCTGAGACATTTCGGGGGCAGCGGTGCCACTACATATTGCTTGGAATGAGCCTGAGCGGTGAACTTGAGTATGCTCTTGTAGATGCTGCGTGCCATGATGAATCGGAACTTCGGGTCCTGGGCCAGCATCATGTCGGGAAAGCTCTGGTGGGAAAGTGTCTCGATGATGATTGACGGCACATAGGGGCAGCGGGTCTCCGAATAGTTGGCATCGCGCAGTTCGCGGACGGGCCAGTTGCCGAGGTAGTGGGTCAGGTCGTTCTGAATGCCTCTGAGGGCCATGTTCATGAGTGTCTTCGAAGCCTCTCTCGAGATGCCCGAGGGCAGGATGCCGTTGCTTGAGTTGGTGGTACACACGCCCAACGAGCCGTAGACCGACGCATAGTCGTCGTGGTAGCCGGCATCGCTGTGGACAGCCACGGAGAGTTCAATGGGTACGCGCAGTCCTGCGGAGTCGGGCACGTAGCATGAGCCTCCGCTGAGCCAGTTCGACATATACGAGCGGGCGTTGATGTCGTCGCGGTAGTCGTCGGTGCCAGCCTTGGCGCTATATATATAATAAGGTGCACCGGCCCATTGGGCATAATAGCGCCCTCCCTCCAGACATCGGGGCATGCCGCTGATGGTGTCGCCTCGTTCGATGTTGCCCATCCCTCCGCCGAAGCGTACGGCATCGGCCACGACTATGCCCTTGTGCGCGCTTTCGTTGCTCAGCACGACTCGGTTGCGCTCGCTGTTGCCTTTCTCAAACTCGAAGGTGCCAAGGTAGACCCATGTGCCGCCTCCCATCTGCTGGTTGACGAGAAACTGTGTGGCCTGCCCCTGATGGTAGACGGTGTAGTGGGCATCGTCGATCGTGTTGTCGCGGTCGGGATAGCTCACATAGACGGCATAGCGCCCCGTTTCGGGCAGCGAGGGTTGGTAGGTGATGGTGCTGGTGGGTGTCTTCGCCGCCTGCGCCATGCGTGCCGTGCCAGCCTCGAAGGGGTTCTCGCCGTCGTGGTATCGGCCTGTGTGGAAGGCGAAGCCCCTTGTCCCTGCATCCTCCCACCGGCCCTGTTGCGACGAGAGCTCGGCATAGCCGTCGCGTTCGCCGTCGTTGTCGACAATCACCTCATGGTGCTGCCAGTCGCGTTCGCGCGGTACGAAGACGTTGGCTCCTGCCTTTTCGAGCATGGGCAGGAGGAAGGGAACAACGATGGTCTGCGTGAAAAGGTCTTCGGTGGTGCCGAAAAGGAAGGGTCGCTGCCATTTCCATTGCTGCTTTTCCTGGTCGTAGTAGCGTCCGTGGCTGGGCCACAGGGTGATGTGGCGGTTGTAGAGTCCTTGTGGGATGGAGTAGGGGATGGATATGTTTCTGACCCACGGCTGGCCTTCGTATTCGATGCCCTGCCACAGGTTGTCGGTATTCTTCGGCTTCTTTCGCTCTGTCTCGGTGGCAGCTGGTCGTGAGCTTTCTGTCTGAGAGGGCGCGACGGCAGGCTGGCGACTGTTGTCAATCGCCGTACGCTTGGTGCCGCATGCAGCCAGAAGGAAACATGCGGCGGCCAACAGGATCGTTTTGAAGCTACGATTGTCAGTCATCGCCAATAGTGAATTTCTCCGGATATTTGCCTTTGCATCCCCTGAAATACTCCTTGATTTGTCGCATCTCGCTTTCCACATCGCCCGTGGGCACGAGGCTTTTGGTGCAGGCAATGTGCTTGCGCTCGTAGTCGAGGGCATAGAGGAGGATGGGTATGCCGGCTTTCCATGCAATGAAATAGAAGCCCCGTTTCCATTCTGCATTCCTCGATCGTGTACCTTCGGGTGTTATGCAAAGGTTGAATTTCTTTTCTCTGCGTGCTGTTTCCGCCAAGTTGTCGGTCATGCTGTTGTTCTTTGTGCGATAAACAGGTATGCCCCCGATGCGTCGGAAGAAGGTTCCGAGCGGTCCGCGGAACCATTCCCTCTTCATCAGGAATCCAATGTGCAACCCCTCGGCCCTCATATAAAGCTGGCCGAGGATAAAGTCCCAGTTGCTGGTGTGGGGTGCGAGGCAGATAATGTATTTGTCAGGATGGACAACTGTTATTTCCTTTGTCCATCCCATCTGTTTATACAAGATCCATTGGCAGAAACGTTGTATCATGCTTTGTTTTAGTGGATGTTCAGAATCTGGTCGACTATTTCACTGGCCTCTTTGTTGAAGTTCTCAACGAGGTCTTTGTAATAGTCTTTCTGCCTCATACCAGGTTCGGGGTGAGAAATACGATTGACGTAATTGTCCTGTAAGTGAACAATCGAGCCAACAAGTGCTGCAATGTTTTCCGTGTTGCTGCTGCTGGCATTGAGCGATGCGGCAGCACATTCTGCAAAAAGTTCTTCGCAGACGTAGTGGATAGTCCTTTTTAAAATACGTTTTTTTGCCATAGTGGTAAGAGTTACTTGTCAAGTTGACATGGCAAATATAAGAATAAAAATCGAAACAAAAGCCATTTCTTGCAAAAAAAAACATTTTTATCTTTAATTTTATCTGAAATCTTTCCAAAATTCACAAAAAAGCAGTAATTTTGCACCCAATATTTTGCAAAAGAAGTTTTTAGATAACATCATAATAAGTATTAGTAAAATGGAAAAAAGTGCATTGCAATTGGCACGTGCATCCTATCAGCCCAAACTCCCCAAGGCGCTGCAGGGTGCAGTAAAGGTAGAAGAGGGCGCTCTGACCGAGAGCGCAGGTAATCAGGAAGACATCAAGGCTTTGTTTCCCAACACTTACGGGATGCCGCTCATCCGCTTCGTAGAAGGCGGTGAGGAGGTCCATGCCCGCATAAATGTGGGTGTCATCCTCAGTGGCGGACAGGCTCCTGGCGGACACAACGTCATCACCGGACTGTTCGATACGCTGAAGAAGATGAACCCCGAAAACCGGCTCTACGGCTTCCTCATGGGTCCCAGCGGACTGGTCAACCACGAGTATATCGAGCTGACTGCCGACATCATCGACGACTACCGCAACACGGGCGGTTTCGACATGATTGGTTCGGGCCGCACCAAGCTCGAAGAGGTGGAGCAGTTTGAGAAAGGACTGGAGATAATCCGGGAACTCGACATCAAGGCCATCGTCATCATCGGTGGTGACGACTCGAACACCAATGCCTGCGTCCTGGCCGAATACTATGCAGCCAAGAACTATGGCGTGCAGGTGATTGGCTGTCCCAAGACCATCGACGGCGACTTGAAGAACGACCAGATAGAGGCCTCCTTCGGCTTCGATACAGCATGTAAGGTCTATTCAGAGCTGATCGGCAACATCGAGCGCGACTGCAACTCGGCCCGCAAATACTGGCATTTCATCAAGGTGATGGGCCGTTCGGCCAGTCATATCGCCCTGGAAGTGGCCCTGCAGACACAGCCTAACGTGTGTCTTATCTCCGAGGAAGTAGAGCAGAAGGACATGTCGCTGAACGATGTCGTCGACTATATTGTCGACTCCGTGCTGCGCCGTGCCGCCGACGGCAACAACTTCGGTACCGTCATCATCCCCGAAGGACTCATCGAGTTTATCCCCCATATCAAGCGACTCATCGCCCAGCTCAACGAGATCCTGGCCATGCCGGAGTCGTACAACCTGACCGTGTCGCGCAACGACCTGATCGACTTCATCAAGTCGCAGCTCACCGATGAGAACCTCCTCGTGTTCAATGCTCTGCCGATGAACGTGGCCCGTCAGCTGGCTTTCGACCGCGACCCCCACGGCAATGTGCAGGTGTCACAGATAGAGACCGAGAAGCTGCTGGCAACAATGGTGGCGCAGCGAGTGGAGAAGTTCAAGCGCTGGGGACGCTACTCCGGCAAGTTCTCGTCGCAGACCCACTTCTTCGGCTACGAAGGCCGCTGTGCCGCACCTTCTAACTACGATGCCGACTACTGCTATTCGCTGGGCTTGAGTGCCGCTCACCTCATCGCTGCCGGCAAGACAGGCTATATGGCCATTGTGAAGAACACCACGAAGCCCGTGGAAGAATGGGAAGCCGGCGGTGTGCCCATCACGATGATGATGAACATGGAGCGCCGCAAGGGCAAGATGAAGCCCGTCATCCGCAAGGCTTTGGTCGACCTCAACGGCAAGCCGTTCAAGACCTTTGCCGCCCACCGCGACCGCTGGGCCTACGACACCGCCTACGTCTATCCCGGACCTATCCAGTACTGGGGACCGCGCGAGGTGTGCGACCGCCCGACCATGACGCTCCAGCTGGAACAAGAGCGAAAATGAAAAAGACAACGACGACGAGAGCCACCGCGAAACGTGCAAAGTCGCGGAAGAGCAACCACCTGAGCCGCCTGCCCCGTTGGGCATGGGCTCTGGGTGGTGTGGCTGTCGTTGCCGTCTATGTCTGGCTGTTCTATTATTTCTTCGTCGGACCTTTCGGCTTCCGTTGGCGGGCGCTCTATGGCGATGCCAAATATCCAACGGGCTACGAGATACGGGGCATCGACATCAGCCACTATCAGGGCAATATCGACTGGGAGCAGCTCCAACATGCCATGATAGAGAAGTGTCCCATCCGCTTCGTCATGATCAAGGCTACCGAAGGCAGTTCCAGGCTCGACCCCAACTTCAACGACAATTTCCGGCAAGCCCGCGAATATGGCTTCATCCGCGGTGCCTACCACTTCTGGAGCAACCGCTCCACAGCTCGCGACCAGGCAAACTTCTTCCTGAAGAAGGTGCATCTGCAAGAAGGCGACCTGCCGCCCGTGCTCGATGTGGAGCACAAGCCCGACGATATGTCGGTGGAGGACTTTCGCCGCGAAATCCTCACGTGGCTCCATGTCGTGGAAGACAAATACCACGTGAAGCCCATCATCTATACCTATTATAAATTTAAGGTTAACTATTTAGGCACGCCCGTTTTCGACGACTATCCCTATTGGATAGCCCACTACTATGTCGACGAGGTGGAATACAACGGGCCGTGGAAGTTCTGGCAGCACACCGACGCCGGACGTCTGCCAGGCATTAAAGGCTACGTCGACTTCAACCTTTACAACGGCAGCTACTACGACCTGAAACAGCTCTGCATCAAGCGCTGACTATCTCACACGCCTTCGCCGCTATTCGGTGCAAAACTCCAGCATGCACCAATCGTTCTCGCTACTGGTCATGGTGAGACGCATTCCCAGCTGCCCTGCTTTCTCGGCAATGCTCATGCCGTCTGCGACGTAAAAGCCGCTCAGGATGATGCTGGCTCCATGAGCCATCACCTCCTTCATCTTCGGAAGGTCGGCCAAAAGGATGTTACGGTTGATATTGGCCAGCACTACGTCGAACACTCCCGACACATGCGACAGCACGTTGACGTCGCCAAGCAGTACGTCGATGTTTGTCACCCCGTTGAGCTCGGCGTTGTGGCGCGTGTTGCCGGCACTCCATTCGTCGATGTCGTAGGCGACGACATCCTTGGCGCCACATTTCGCGGCGACGATGGAGAGGATGCCTGTCCCACAGCCGCAGTCGAGGACGCGCTTTCCTTCCAGGTGCTGTCGCAGCAGGCGTGAAACAATCATGCGTGTCGTCTCGTGGTTGCCCGTTCCGAAAGCTTGCTTGGCATCTATTGTTACGTCGATGACGTTAACGTCGGGTAGCTGTTGTGGCGCATGAATGGTGTCATGGATGATGCAACGGTTGTCTACGACGATAGGATCAAAGCCCTCTTCTTCCCAGGTGCTGTTCCAGTTCTCGTCGGGCACGTCGCTGACGGTGTAGCTCACGTTGACACCCTCCATGGGCATGTCGGCCAATGCCTGGCGAAGGGATGCTTCGTCGAAGGCTTCTTTTTGCACATATCCTTTCAAGCCTTCGTCTGAATCCTCAAACGATTCGAAGCCTGCTTCTGCCGACAAGGCTGCTACAAGTTCGCGCGTCAGCTCCATCGTCGGTGTGTCGACAGGCTGTCCCTGACTGCCGGTAATCTTGAATTCTGCTACGTAGTATTTCATGTCTATTTTTCTTTAGTTGACGAGTTGTATCAAGACCTTTTTAGGGCATGTTTTGTTAAAAATCACATGCAAATTTACAAAAAATAGGGAAAAGCCTATCACGGATTAGGGAAAATCCGTATATTTGCATGAAATTTTATCGTAATTTTGCACTGTGAACCCAAAAAACGTTTGAAAATATGAAGAAGAAAGTCCTGTTATCAGTCATCTTGGGAGCCCTGCCATTAGCAATGATGGCGCAAGACGACCTCTACTTCACCCCTAAGAAGGCGGCGAAGGAGGCAAAGAGCTCTGTTGAGAAGGAGAAGGTTGCCGACGACGGTCCGACCTACTATAGTGGCAGCGACCGTAGCGACGACGAGTATAACCGGTTGGGCGAGTTCCGTAGCTACTACGAGAAGGTTGGTACCGACTCGCTTGGCAACGACATCATCGAGTTCCACCCTGGCAAAGGATATCAAGAAGAGTCCGATGAGTATCAGTACAACGATGAGGACGACTTCTCGCTGAGTCGTCACATGAGCCGTTTCGAGGACACCTATTGCCCCTACGACCCATGGCTCTTCTCCCGCTATGGCTTCGGGCCCTACTGGTGGGGCGCTCGCTACTACTGGGACTACTATCCCTGGTTCAGCAGCTGGTATGATCCCTGGTACAGCTACTACGGATGGTACTATCCCTGGTATTCGCACTGGTATTCGCCTTGGTACTACGGCTATTATGGCTGGGGCTATCCCTACGGCTATTGGGGTGGCTATGGTGGCTATTGGGGCGGTTACGGCGGTGGCATCACCTACGTAGACCACGGATACAACCACGGCATCACCGGTACATCGGGCCACGGACATGTCTATCGCCCAGGCTTCGGAGGCCATGGTAGCGGCACCTTCAGCGGTGCTCGCGGCAGCAATGGCAGTCGCCACTCGGCAAGCACCAGAAGCAATGGAAAGACGCGTCAACGCGGTACGTTCGGCGGCAATCGCTCTGGTTCGAAGAACACATGGAGCGTTCCTTCGCGCAACGATCGTTCGGACATCGTAAGCCCTACCAACTCTGGTGGCGGAGCGCGCACGAAGGACAGCAACTTCGGCAGTTCTTCGCGTAGCAGCAGCTCTTATGGAGGTTCCTTTGGCGGCGGTCACAGCAGCGGCAGCTTCGGCGGCGGCGGTGGCACACGCAGCGG
>JAGBLC010000089.1 GCA_017635615.1 Prevotella sp. | reverse complement strand
TCGTCCATGCTCTCAGCCGAAGCCACCACCGTCTTGTTGACGCGCTGCCAGTCGTCGACGTTCTCGCGCTTACCCCATTGTTTCTGGAAGGCCTGCTTACCCTGATTGACGGCCAGTGTGTTATAGAAATACCACTGCCCGTCTTTCTGCTGGTTCTGTTGCTGCATGGGCTGGTTCTGCTGCGACCGGTTGCCCTGTGCCCCGTTTTTCTGCATCACCTCTTCCGCTTCGGCTTCCTGTTGCTTGCGCTTCTCTTCCTTCTCTTTCTTGATGAGTGCCTCGATGACGCGGTCGATGGCAGCATTGCGGTCTTTCTCGTCCATCTTCGCCAGCTCCTGCAAAGAGTCCTGCAGATGGATGGCATCGGTAAAGGGCACCAGGTCGTCGAGCACCTTCGAGCGATACGACAGCTGTTCGTAGTCGTCGCGCTCCTTGTCTAACAAACCGATGGCCTCGCCGTAGCATCGCTGCGCATCGTTGTATTTCTCCATCGTCCAGTAGATATCACCCAGCCGGAGCAACAATACACCCTTCTCAATGCCCGCGCGAGTCGCCTTCTCGTTGCCTTTCTCATAGGCAGCGATGGCCTTCACGGTGTCCTTCTGGAGCATGTAGATATTGCCCATAGCGTAGTAGACCTGGTCGAGATAGTCCTTGTTTTTGTCGGAGGCAGCCATTCGCTTCAGCCTGCCGATCATCTGCTTGCCACGTCCGCTGGCCATCACCTCGGTCATGGCGATGCGCGCGTTGAACTCCAGTTCGTAGGGCGGGTTCTGAGCGATGACGCGCTTATAAGCCTTGTAGGCCATCTCCTTGTTGTCGAGTGCCGCCTGCATCTGCCCCATCAGGTACCATTCGCGGGCACGCTGCTTCTTGCGCTTTTCGTGCTTGATGACCTTTCTCAGATAGGGGATAGCCTCTTCATAGCGCTTGGTGTGGATATAATAGTCGGCAAAGGTGTAGTCCCACTCCTTACGGGCGCGCCAGTCGATGCTGTCGCGGCGCATCTTGCTGATGACATCCTCGGCGTCGTAGATCCAGTCTTGCTCGATATAGCTCTTGGCCAGCCAAGCTCGCGCCTTGCCGTAGATAGCAGGCTGTGTGGCATAGAGTCGGCTCATATAGGCGAAGGTAGAGGCGGCCTCGTCGAACGAACCCTTATGAAACTGCGAGCGTCCCATCAGCATCCAGGCTTTCCAGAGGAAGGGGTTGTATTCCTTCCGGTTGAGCCATTCGATGTCTTTCTCCGTGCGTTTGTTCTTCTTGAATTCCGGACGGCGCTTGATGCTGTGCAGCTTGATGGCCTTCTGGCTCTTCTCGATGGCCCGTTCGTAGTTGCCTTTGCCCAACTCACGCGCCTGTTTGTTGCCCACGGGATAGAGCGGAATCATCTCTGTGAAGTTGTCCTTGATGCCATTCTCCTTTTCGACGGAGGCATCGATATAGGCCAGAGAGCCATTATAATAGGTATTATATTTAGCGAGGAACGAGTGCCACCGTCGCGACTGTGCCGTATTCTTCTCGGTCGAGCAGGCCACGAGTAATGTTGCGACCACGATGAGGGTCACAACATCAGCGCTACGACGTTGCCGTAGCAGTCTGGCAGCCTGTTGCAGAATATCTAAAAATGTCATTCCTTTCTCAATGTTCAGCGCTCAATGTTCAATGTTCGGCGCCCAATGTTCAATGTTCAATGCTCAATGCTCAATGCTCCATCAGCATGAGCAGTTCGTCTTTCACCTGATAGGGCACCTCGATGCCTCGCAGGGTGAGGCTTCGGCTCCATGCGCTCACTTCGTTTTGTTGCATCGTGAGCATCACGTTGCGAAACTCCTCGGCCTCGTCGTCGGTGTACTGGTTGCCCTGTCGCCCTTTGTATCGGTCGAGTTCCTCGTCGTCGAAATACTCTATCTCCCTCGTGGCGGCCTCCATCATGCAGAGCTGCTCGCACTTCGGGTCGTCGCCGTTGCAGGTGCTGCACGACGAACTGTCTGCTAATATAACGGAGCTTTCACCCTTTTTATTGTGTGAGAGCAGTCCTAATATTGCAGAAAAAATGCCAAGAACTATTAACGCGACGATGAGATACAGCACCTTTCCCCCCTGTTTTTTTATTCTTTAATTCTTCAATTATCTAATTTTACTCATTCTCCTCCCGATTCCGGGTCTGGGCTGATTTGTATGTTGAAGCCCGCCTGCCCAAGATGATGCCAGAATACGGGATAAGATTTGCTGACGACGAAGGGGTCGTTGATGCGAAGCCCGGGAAACTTGAAGCACAGCGGAGCGAACGAGAGCGCCATGCGATGGTCGTCGTAGGTGTCGATAGGGCGCATGGTGGGCTGGCAGCGTTCGCCCTGCCAACGTATTTCGCAGTCGTTGATGTTCTCGATGACGAAGCCCAGCTTGCGCATCTCGGTGATGAGCGCCTCGATGCGGTCGGTCTCCTTCACCTTCAGCGTGCTCAGCCCCTTGAAGTGGAAGGGGATGCCCATACCGGCGCAGCACACCACGAAGGTCTGAGCCAGGTCGGGCTGGTTGACGAAGTCGTAGTCGAGTCGTGGCAACCGAGTGCGCATCTTACGCAGCGTCACCGTTGTCGGTTCGCCGTGCTCGGTGTGCTCGAACGTTGTTTTCACGCCCAGCATCGAGAACAGGTAGCGCACCACCGAGTCGCCCTGTCTGCTGCCGTCCATCAGTCCGGTGAGCTGAATCTCGTTGTCGATATCGTCGCTCAGCGCCATCATCTCGTACCAGTAGGACGATGCGCTCCAGTCGTTCTCTACGATGAAGCTGTGCGGCCGATAGGTCTGGTGAGGCGTTGCGATGACGTTGTAGTCGGTCCAGTCGGCCTGCAGTCCGAAGTCGTGCATGATGTGGAGCGTCAGGTCGATGTACGATCGCGACACGATGTTGCCCTGCAACACCAGTTCCAGTCCGTTCTTCAGGGCTGGCCCGATGAGCAGCAGAGCCGATGTTATCTGTGAACTGACGCTGGCATCAACCTCCACGCGACCGCCGTCGAGCTCACGACCGTTGATCATCAGCGGTGCGAAGCCCTCCTGATTGATGTATTCGATGTCGGCCCCGAGGTAGCGCAGCGCGTCGACGAGCGGTTTCATCGGACGGTGACGGATGCGCTCGCTGCCCGTCAGGATGTGTGTTCCGGGCATCATCGAGAGGTAAGCTGCCAAGAATCGCAGCGACGAACCGCTGGCCTTGACGTCAATGACATCGGGCATGTCGCGCAGGGCGGCCACCAGGACGTTGGTGTCGTCGCAGTCGGAAAGGTTCTGAAGCGAGCAAGTACCCCCTGCCAGCGCGTTGATGATGAGCGCGCGGTTGCTGATGCTCTTCGATGCCGGCAGGTTGATGCTCGTATGTAGGTGGGCTGGTGCCCTGAGTGTATATTGCATATTGCTAATCAATTTTCATGTCAGGAAGTAGTACCATCCTATTCGTCGGCTATATTCAGGGGTTTGTGCAGGCCGTTGCGCTCATCGCGCTTAGTGCCTATTTCGGTCCAGATGATGCCAACGATACCGATTACACCTAAGATGGCAAGAAATATAATGAACTCCATAATTCCTGTTTATTTGATTTCCATTCCACGATTATATACGGGTTGCATTCATTGCTGACTGTTCTGTTATGCAAAAGTACAACAAAAAAGTGAAAGACAAAAATATTTCACAACTTTTTTTGTAAGTGAAATACTGCCAGCATTTCATGACAGACCATCTCTGAGCCTGTCGGAGACCATCTCTGAGCTTGTAGGAGAACATTTTTTTTGTAAAACATGTTGCTGATTGAATTTTTTTTTGTAATTTCGCAGTCGAAATAAGAAATACTGTTACCTATTTATAATAAGTACATACGTATGGCAACCAAAAAGAATAGCGGATACAAGAAGACCGGAATACCTGGACTGAAAATAAGATTCTCGTGGAAAGAGTTTCTGGGCATCACCTCGCTCAAAAGGTGGTTCTCGCGCAAAACGGGCATTCCCACCACCGAAGCGGGCGTCAGAAAGAAGATAGGACGCAAGATTGCCGAGTGGCTCACGGGCAAGTATGAAGCCAAGACCGGCCAGAAACTCGACATGAACAGTCGCGGACAAATCAAGAAGCCCAAGACGAAGAAGACCACGAATAAGACAACCAAGAAGAAGAGTCTGCTTGACAACGAACAACAAACTACCAACTAATCAAAATAAGAAAGGGTGATAAGATGAAAAGAATCATTGTCATACTGTTGGCTGCAGCGACGTTCGCCGTAGCCCATGCGCAGGTGAGCCTCGTTCCCAAACCACAGAAGGCTGTATGGAACGAAGGCGAGTATCGAATGCCCGAAGCAATCAGTGTTGCCTATGCGTCGGCCAACCTACAGAAGGCCGCCCAGTATCTCTGCACCTCATGGCAGAAGGAGGGCGGTCTGTCGGCAACAGCCAAGGCTGGCCGGCAAGGCGATGTGCGTCTGTCGCTGAAGAAAGGAAAGGCTGGCAGCTATCGTCTCGTGGTCGATGACAAAGGAGTGGAGCTTGTGGGAGCCGACTACGAAGGCATCGTCAGCGGCATTGCCACCCTTCGGCAGCTTGCCTTGCTCAGCGAGCATGACGGCCACATGCCCTTCGTCAGCATCAGCGACGCACCGCGCTTCGGTTGGCGAGGCTTCCATCTCGACTGCTCCCGCCATTTCTTCACCGTCAAGGAGGTGGAAGAGCTCATCAACCTGATGGCTCTCTACAAGATCAACCGCTTCCACTGGCACCTCACCGACGACCAGGGTTGGCGCATCGAAATCAAGAAATACCCCCTGCTGACGGAGCGCGGCGCATGGCGCATTCCTAACAATCAGGACACCATCTGCGCCAAGCAGGCCCTTGAGACCGACAATATCGACATGCTCCTGCCCCGCGACCGCTGGAACAGCACATCGCCCAATGAGGCTTTCACCAGTCAATCGGCCGTCGCCGAATCGCGTCCGTCATCGCTCTATGGCGGCTATTATACGCAGGACGATATTCGTGCAATCGTGGCTTATGCTCGCGAGCGAGGCATCGAGATTGTGCCTGAGATAGACATGCCCGGCCATTTCCTCAGCGCCATCGAGAACTACGACGGCCTGTCGTGCTTCGAGGAAGTGGGGTGGGGCGAATGGTTCACCACGCCGCTCTGCCCGGGAAAGGATAAGGTGTTCGACTTCTGTCGCGACATCTGGGACGAGGTCATCGCCCTCTTCCCCTACGAGTATGTGCATATCGGCGGCGACGAGGTGCGCAAGGACAACTGGGAGCGCTGTCCCGACTGCCAGCGACGCATCCGCGAGCAGGGACTGAAAGACGAGTTCGAGCTGCAGGCATGGTTCATCCATCAGATGGAGAACTACCTGAATAAAAAAGGCCGCAAGATGATTGGCTGGGACGAGATACTCGAAGGAGGACTCTCCAAGACATCCACCGTGTCGTGGTGGCGCACATGGGTTCCCGATGCCGTCGACCAGGTGACGGCCCATGGCAACGATGTCATCTACTGTCCCGGTTCGCCGTTCTATCTCTCGTCGCCTGATGTGGTGCCCAACCTGCGGAGCATCTACGAATACGAACTCCAGCCGGCACGCCTTTCGGCCAAGCAGCGACAGCACATCATCGGCGTGCAGGCCAATATGTGGACAGAATGGATTCCCACGCGCGAACGTATGTTCTATATGTTCTTCCCGGCAATGACGGCTGTGGCCGAACTGGCATGGACAATGC
Organism: Prevotella sp.; assembly: GCA_017635615.1. GTDB lineage: Bacteria > Bacteroidota > Bacteroidia > Bacteroidales > Bacteroidaceae > Prevotella. The sequence continues at coordinate 2,353 of JAGBLC010000089.1, read as the reverse complement.
CCGAGCAGAAAGACTATGCCGACTACGACCGTCGGCTCTCCGGCCAACTGTCGATGCTCCACCGCTTGGGCATCCCCTACCGCACGCCGACTCTCGAAGGCTTCAGCAGCGTCAACGCTTTCGTCCATGAGGGAACACTCAGCGTGACGTGCAAAGACCAGCTGGCCACCGTGCGCTATACCACCGACGGAACCTTTCCCAACAGCAGTTCGCCGCTCTATACAGGGCCGATAACGGTAGATCAGACGACGCCTTTCATCCTCCGTGCTTTCAATCCCGAAGGGCGTCCCGATGCGCTGGTGCCTGCCACCTTCGTCAAGCAAGGCTATCTGGAGCCCGTTGCTTCTCCGGCATCACCCCTTGCTCCCGGACTCATCGCCACATGGTATGAGTATGGAGGCCAGAAATGTGCCGACATCACGACGGCTCCGCTGAAGGGCGATTATGCCGTGACCGATGTGTGCATCCCCGAGGGAGTGAAAGGCAAGATAGGGCTGGTGGTCAAGGGCTACCTGAACGTGCCGGCCGACGGCGTTTATACCTTCGCCCTGATGAGCGACGACGGGTCGTGGCTGAAGATCGATGGCAACATGGTTGTCGACAACGACCGTCCGCAGAGTCCCCACGAGGAGGTCTGCCAGCAGGCTTTGCGCCAAGGGCTCCACTATCTCGAGCTGCGCTATTTCGACAGCAACGGCGGTATGCTCCGCCTCCATGTCGTCGACGAGCAGGGCAACCGCCTGAATCCTGCCGATATCTATCGCCATTGATACTGTTGACGCATACAGTAAAAGCCGTGTCATAAACGTTCATGACACGGCTTTTGTTTGTTCGTCGGCACCGGGATGCCTTCGCCCTTCGTGGCCTATTGTGCGTTGGGGCGCTTGAAACCCGCAAGCTTCACGTCGAAGACGAGTGTCGTATAGGCGGGGATGCTGGCAGAGAGCCATTCAGTCGTTGAACTCGACGTGTAGGCCGATTCGCCATAACCCAACTGATAGGGGATGTAAATCTTCCATCGGTCGCCAACGTGCATACGCTGCAAGGCTGTGGCCAGTCCGTCGTTGGTCGTCGCACTGGTCATCGAGAGCGTTCTGGGCAGCGAGGTGGCATCATAGAATGTTCCTTCGTAGCTGCTGCCGATGATGTAGCCTTCCGGTGAAGCACTCGTGGGAATGGTGCGTCCGCGGAAATGGACGGTCACCGAGTCGGTGTACATCGGACTCTCTATGCCATCGCCATGCTCCAGCACCTCCACGACGATGTGGTCTTCTGCTTTGTTGGCGATAGAGTCGTTGAGGCTCCACTTCGTCAGGACAAAGGCATCTGCCTGCTGTCCTTTGGCAACAGCTTCCTGATATTTCTGCTGGAAGTAGGCCTCGTTGCGCTCCTGCCAGTTGTCAAACTCGCTGGTGTCTTCGCTTGTCTCGCTGCACGACGACAGGCCGACAGACAGCAGCAAGGCGGCAGCGATAGCCGAGAGATGGGTTTTCTTCATGCTTCTTTTTGTTGTGGTTTTGTTGTTCTTTGGTTTTATGGGGCGGCTTTTCGATATTCCGATGTGTCGTCATCCCGCCTCTATTGCAGCTTCTTCAGCAGCGAGGCGATGCTCACCTTGTCTTCGATGATGCCTAAGAGCTGGTCCACCGAGACACGCTCCTGCTCCATTGTGTCGCGGAAACGCAGCGTCACGGTGTTGTCCTTCAGCGTGTCGTAGTCTACGGTGACGCAGTAGGGCGTACCCACTGCATCCTGACGGCGATAACGCTTGCCGATGGTGTCCTTCTCGTCGTACGAGCAGTTAAAGTGGAACTTCAGCGAGTCGATAATCTCGCGGGCCTTTTCGGGCAGGCCGTCCTTACGCACCAGAGGCAGCACGGCCAGCTTGGTGGGAGCAAGGGCTGCAGGCAACTTCAGCACGACGCGTGTCTCACCGTTCTCCAACTGTTCTTCGGTGTAAGCGTGGCACATGATGGAGAGGAACATACGGTCTACGCCGATACTCGTCTCGATGACGTACGGCGTATAGCTCTCGTTGGTCTGCGGGTCGAAGTATTTGATGCTCTTGCCCGAGAACTTCTCGTGCTGCGACAGGTCGAAGTTGGTGCGCGAGTGGATGCCTTCCACCTCTTTGAAGCCGAAGGGCATGTGGAACTCGATATCGGTAGCGGCATTGGCATAGTGGGCCAGCTTCTCGTGGTCGTGGAAACGATAGTTCTCAGCACCGAAGCCCAAAGCCTGATGCCAGGCCATGCGGGCCTCTTTCCAGCGGGGGAACCACTCCAGCTCGGTGCCGGGCTTGACGAAGAACTGCATCTCCATCTGCTCGAACTCGCGCATGCGGAAGATAAAC
>JAGBLC010000088.1 GCA_017635615.1 Prevotella sp. | reverse complement strand
GTTGCGATGAAACTTCACCGTGTCAGCCCGTGTCTGCCCGTTGCGATGAAGCAGCACCGTGTCAGCCCGTGTCAGCCCGTTGCCATGAAGCAGCACCGTGTCCGCCCGTGTCAGCCCGTTGCCATGAAGCAGCACCGTGTCCGCCCGTGTCAGCCCGTTGCCATGAAGCAGCACCGTGTCCGCCCGTGTCAGCCCGTTGCCATGAAACTACACCGTGGCAGTGCGAAAAGGCTCTGGTGGCCCGCAACGCCGAGTCGTTCTCGTTCGTCTATCAAGAGACCCTCGACCGTCTGGGCAACGTGACTTTCTTCGACCCAGAGAAAGATGTGCCCTGTCTCGACAATATCGACCTGCTCTATCTGCCTGGCGGCTATCCTGAGAAGCATGCCGACGCACTGGTGGCCAACGAAGCATGCCGCCAGGCCATCCGCCAGTATGCACTTCGTGGCGGACACATCGTGGCAGAGTGTGGCGGCATGATGTATCTCTGCCAGCGCATCCTTACCGACGAGGGCGACTATCCCATGTGCGGTGTGCTGCCCTACACCATTACAGCCCGTAAGGCCGACCGCCGATTGTCGTTGGGCTATCGGCAGTTCACGCTCGACGGCGTGGAATACCGCGGTCATGAGTTCCACTATTCGCAATTCCTGGGCGAGATACCTCCTTCTGCCGTGCAAGTCTATGATGCAAAAGGGCAGCCCGTACCGACACCCGTGTTTAGATACCACAACGTTTTAGCCAGCTATACCCACCTCTATCCCGTATGAAAAAGCTCCATCCCATCATGTTCGTCGGCACGGGGAGCGACGTCGGCAAGAGCATCCTCGCCGCTGCCTTCTGTCGCATCTTCCGTCAGGACGGCTACCAGCCGGCTCCGTTCAAAGCTCAGAATATGGCGCTCAACTCCTATGCCACGCCCGAGGGGCTGGAGATAGGACGAGCACAGGCAGTGCAAGCTGAAGCTGCCGGCATTCCCTGTCACACTGACATGCAACCCTTGCTGCTCAAGCCCCAGAGCGACCACACATCGCAGGTGGTGCTGCATGGCCGTCCCATCGGCACCCGCGATGCCTACGACTTCTGGCGCCGGCGGAGTGATAATCAGGGAAGCGAGGGCGCGGAGGTGCGAGAGTGCGAGGGTACGAGATTACTTTCATCGCCCATTCCCGAGCATAGCTCGCCTACCCGTTGCCTTTCCACGAGACTATCCTCGTACCCCCGTACCCCCGTACCTTCGTACCCCCGAGAAATGCCACCCTCGCACCCCGATAAAAGCATCGACTTCCGTGCTGAGGTCTGTGGCGCCTTCGACCGTTTGGCCCAAAGGTTTAATCCTATCGTGATGGAGGGAGCTGGAAGCATCTCCGAGATCAACCTGCGCGATACCGACCTGGTGAACCTGCCGATGGCGCGTCATGCGCAGGCCGACGTGATCCTCGTGGGCGACATCGACCGTGGTGGTGTCTTCGCTTCCGTCTATGGCAGCATCGCCCTGCAGACAGAGGAAGACCGACGCCTCATCAAGGGCATCATCATCAACAAATTCCGCGGTGATATGCGTCTCTTCGACAGCGGACGACAGATGATGGAGGAGATATGTGGCATTCCCGTTTTGGGCGTGATACCTTATTATAATAATATCCATATCGAGGAAGAAGATAGCGTGGCACTCCATCAGCGTCAGCACAGTCCTTCTGCTGAGTCCAGCGTAGGGGCGGAACAGCGTTTCCGCCCGCAGGGGAGAGGCAAACTGCGTGTTGCAGTGGTACTCCTGCGACATCTCTCCAACTACACCGACTTCGACGCTTTGGAACAAGATCCCCGCGTCAACCTCTTCTACACCAACAATACCGACGACATCCTGAAGGCCGACATCGTCATCGTGCCCGGATCGAAATCGACCCTCGACGATCTTTACGAACTGCGACGCAACGGTGTGGCGCAAGCTATCGTCCGTGCTCACCGTGAGGGGGCTTCCGTCTTGGGCATCTGCGGCGGCTATCAGATGATGGGCGTCGAGGTGTGTGACCCCGATCATGTCGAGGGCGACATCGAGCGACTTCCCGGCTTGGGCTTGCTGCCCACAACAACGACGATGTCGGGCGAGAAAGTGACGCGCCAGGTGAGGTTCCGTATTCATGAGAGTGGGGTAGAGGGCAGTGGCTATGAGATACACATGGGTGAGACCCGACCTTTCGGCGATGCCCCCTCGTCGCCTCTCTGTCATCTCGACGACGGCCGCGACGACGGTTATCGCGTTTCACAGAAGTGTATGGGCACTTACGTCCACGGGATCCTCGACAATACTTCCTTCGTCGACTATCTCCTTCAGCCCTTTGCCGATGTGCTCGACTCTCGCATCAAGCCCTTCGACTATGCCGCCTTCAAGCAGCAGCAGTACGACCTTCTGGCCGACCATGTACGCCGGCATGTCGATATGGAACGACTGTACAGGATTCTTGAGGGACAATAAATCGTTGCTGTTTTTTTGAGGGGTCAACAGCTAAGTGCTATTCAAAGAAAACACCTCACCAAACGGAATGCCCATACAAAAAGGATTTCCGAATGTTTGGTGAGGTGTTGAGTCGTTGACGATTAGAATGGAGGCTGATGGCAGTCCTGCGGCTGGTTTACTTCATGATGACCTTGTGAGCCTTACCGTTAGCCATACGGACGATGTTCAAACCCTTCTGAGGCATCAGCAGGCGATGGCCCTGCAGGTTGTAGACGGCTATTGGGGCTGTGAGGTCGTCACCAGAGATGCTCTCTACAGCGTCGTCCTGCCCATCTTCGAAGTAGTTGATGGGGCTACGGTGTTCCTCGCCTCCTCCGTAGTAGATGCTCTGAATACCCAGACGTGTAATCTCTCCCCAGCGCAGGAAGGTGCGGATATTGGAGAAGTCCATGTATTCGTCGGTGAAGCCATAGGGTATCTCGGTGAACTCGCCTTCCCATTCCGGCTCGTGGTCAAAGCCGTCGCGCTCTGTGGTGAACGTGTAGTTGTCGTGGGTGAAGACGAAGGGTACGTCGTCGCCCGTGTAGTACATGTAGTAGAGCTTGTCAGTGTTAAGGAAGTTGCCGTCGACATCGAAGGGTGGCACGTTGATGTCGGTGAAGTAGGAGTTGCCGCGTGGATGCTCCCTGCCTTCATCTTCGAAGTCGGGTGTCAGACTATATCTGTAGATTTCCGGTGTAGCAGGTGTTGCTGGCTTCTCGACGAAGGGTGTCAGCACGAGGTTGGTGTAACTCTCGGTGGTGTAGGTGTAGCCGTCGGAGAAGCAGCACTCGACATCGCAGGTGAAAGCACCTGTCTCAGCATTGTACGAGAAGACAACATCGCCACCATCGGGACCGGGTTCAAGGTAGCCATAGCCCCAGAAGTCGAAATAGTCCATCTTACAGAAGAAGACGAGCGTCTGCCAATCGTTGATGCCGATATTGCTTGCGGGGATAGTCAGCTTGCCATCGGCGAGAGTGCCCTTCAGCCATACATCGGGAAATTGTGAGCAGAGCTTGTTGATGTAGACATCGCTGCCGTCGAAGGCTACCTGGCAGAGTTTACCCAGCGGCCGGGTACCGTTCCAGTCGGTGTAGTCGTAGGTGATTGCATAGTCTTGGATGGTAGCCGAAGCTGGTGGTGTGGGATTGTCGAGGTCGAGTGGCGAGAGCACCGTTTCGTAGTCGGCAGTGCCTGTCCAGAAGCCGTCGTTGTCGGGATTGTCGGGCGTGTCATAGATGGTGCCTAAGAGCAGATCATCGCCATTCACCTCGGGTGACAGACTGATGAGGTCGGCCTCTTCGTCGACGATCCAAACAATGTCGTCGTCGATGGGTTCGTAGGTGAACGACTCAGCGTCGATGGCACGGTATTTCAGGAGGGAGATGACTCCAGATGTTGTCTCTGCGGGTATGCCGTACTCGGGATTGCCTTCGAAATAGTAGCTGAAGATGGTCTGTCCGGCCGGAACGCGAATCTCCTTGCCGTCGGCCGACAGCTCACCCTTGACCCATCCGAAGTCGGGCAATGTTCCAAACGAGAGCATGTTGCCGAACCATACCGTCTTTCCGTCGTCGGCATAGACAAGCTTGACGATTTGCGGATTTTGTATCGTTGACTCTAAGGCTCCGCCCCATGCCATCACCTGAATGCCCTGCTGGCGCACATACTCCTTGAGGGTGCCTTCGGGCTGTTCGGTGATAAACTCGCTGGTGGCAGCCTTGAGGGATGATGAGTGATGCATGCGGTGCTGAGGATCTCTCAGCTGTTCCATCATCTGTGGAATCACTTTGGCACGTACGCCCTCGCGTACCTTTGACTTGTTGTTTTGGGCGAAAGCTGTTGTCGCCATGAGGGCGACCAGCATCAGAGATAGAATTTTGTTCATACTTCTTTTTTTTTGAATGGTTTTATGTTTATGGATTTGAAACGAAGATCTTCGTAATATTGCCCGATGGGGTCCTGACAATGTTCAGTCCGGGCTGCAGCCGTGGATGGCACAGACCGTCGGGTGTGTAGACTGTAGCCGAGGTGTCGTGAGTCGTCGCTATGGTGCTCACTGCTGTTGCTCCAGAGCCGCTCACCGGCTGTTTGTCGGCATTGAGGATGCGTCCCTGCGCGTCGGCGACGAGTGCTGCGACATAGAGGCGACCGGCTCGTAGCGCCTCTTTCAGTTCTGTGGCAGGAAGTGGCAGCGTATAGCTCACTTCCTTGACATCTCCGGCCGTCACTGTCACATCTTCCACCTGGTTCTTACCCTCAACATACGACGAGGCAACCGCCACATCGTTGTAGGCCAGACCGCTGATGCGCGACAGCCCGTAGGTGCCTCCCTGGGCAAAAAGCCGTAGTTCTTCAGGCACGATCTCTGGCTCGATGGAGTAGAGAAAGTTGGACTGCAACCAGTTGCTGGCCGAGCCCGTCAGTCCGTCGGCCACCAGCACAAACTCCAGGGAGTAGCTGTCGTCGAACAGACTCTTTATTTGCGCTACGGCTTCCACTTGGGAGAAGTCGTCGTCGATCGAGCCGCTCACCGAAACCGAGCAGCGTGTCAGCTCCTGCAGGGCTACGGGGAAGTCGTCCCACACCCGGTGCTCCCCCATTTCCATGCTGCCATAGAAGGGGTCGACCATCCACGAGCGGTCGAAGGTGCACATCGGAGCCTCCTGAAAGCTCAGCGGCGCGTAGTTGTCAGGGCTGATATACATAGCGTCGTTCTTGCTGTATTGATGGATGGCGATGCCCACGAATCGAGAGCCGTACATGTCGTGCAGCATCGACATGCCCACCATACCACGCGGACAGTTGCCGCACTGCACACCAGTGTACTCTTCAACGACGACATTGCGGTTGATGACGTCGGCAATGCTGTAGCACATCAGTTCGGCAGTGCTTCCTGGCCTGCTGTTCGGCTGTCCGTTCACCTTCGTGACGGTCAGCGTCTTCATGCTCTTCCGCTGGGTGTCGTCGGCGGGGATGATGATAGGGATGCTCTTCGTCTCGCCAAAGGCGATGGGATCCGTCAGGTCGGCATGCCGTTCGCCACTTGTCGTATAGTCGTCGCTCACGGTGTAGTCGATGCTGCTGACGCTCTGTGTGCCGATGTTCGTGAGGGGTAATACAGTCGTCGACTCACCACCCACGCTGACCATCATTGGCGTCAGCTCGCCGGGTAGCGCATGCCGATCGGCAAAGTCGCCCTGAAGCAGTATCTGCAGCATCAGTCCGCCCTTACCCTGCGAGTAGAGATCTTCCCATCCGTCTGATTGTTCGGTCTGAACGAAGAGCGACCCCTCGGTCGTTGCGGGGGCTGTGATGACGGGAAACATATCGGGGCCGCGTTTGGCGGTCGTGATGGTGAACGAATAGCCCACATAGATGCCTTCGGCAGGGATGTCGCAAGGAGAGGTGAGTGGCAGTTCGGTGTCGGTCGGGCCTATCTGCGACGGGTCAACATCGACGGACACCGACAGTTGGCTCTCATCGGCAGGGTCTGGCAGGGCTGTTGCCGTCCACGCCTTGATGTCAGTGACGTTGTTCGCTTTCAGACTGAAACGTATGGCAGCAATCTTCTTGCCGCTCGTCGCCGCATTGTCACCAGGGATGAACACGGCACAGTGGTAGGTACCCGTCTGCTGGGTGCCATAGCTGCCTCGTTGATCAATGTTGTTGGTATGACCCCACCAAAGTTGGTTTTCGGCGTTTGCCGTTAATGCCAATGCCGAAAGAATCAGCATGCAGAAAAACCGTATACCAAAGACTCGTCCGTCTCGTTTTTTGTTCATGTCTTGTTTGTTTTATAAAGATAATCTCGTACTTCGCACCTCGCACCTCGAGAAAAAAGTAGATATAGTAAATAAGTAGTGCAAAGGTAGCGTTTTTTTCGCAACGGGCAAAAAAATTGGGTTGTTTTTTTGTGTTGTGGAAAAAACATCGTACTTTTGCACATCGAAAACAAGTGATATGGTTTCATTGACAGCAATCTTCAGAACCGTAGCTTTCGTTGTTGGGTGGATGCTCGACATCGCCTTTGGCGACCCACCCCGCCTGCCGCACCCCATCGTGTGGTTCGGCAAGGCCATCGCCTTCTGCGAGCATCGGCTCAACAAAGGTGCCAACCGCAAGGCGAAAGGAGCTATCTCGTCGGTTGTCCTTATTGTGATAACCTATGTGGTTGGTGTTGTGCTGCCCTGGTGGTGCATCCCCATTGTTGTCTTCTTCTGCCTGGCCGGAACGACGCTCATCCGTGAGGTGCGGGCTGTCTTCATGGCGGTAGACCGCACTTTAGACGAAGGGCGTCGGCAGGTGGCTCGCATCGTTGGGCGCGACACCTCCCAGCTGTCGGCTCAGGAAGTGCGCACCGCAGCCCTTGAGACGCTGGCCGAGAACCTGAGCGACGGCGTGATAGCCCCGCTCTTCTGGTTCGCCCTGATGGGCATGCCCGGCATGCTGGCCTATAAGATGATCAACACGCTTGACTCGATGATAGGCTATCGCACCGAGCGCTATCGCGACTATGGATGC
>JAGBLC010000087.1 GCA_017635615.1 Prevotella sp. | reverse complement strand
ATTTCCTTTCCGTTCTCGTCCTTGCCCAGTATCTCGGGCGCCTTGTCTCCGATGTTCATATTCTTTTGTTTCGTTTTAAAGATATAGTTTTCGGTCTTTCCGAACTTTTCGCCTGCAAATATAGCAATAAAAAATGAAACGCCAAAGAAATAGACAACAAAATAACAAACCGAACGAATACAAAAAATGCCGCTGAGGCACAAAGGCTTCAGCGGCATAAAAGGGGAATGAGATAGTTTCTTACAACCAGCGCGGGTCGCCAATCTTGTAGGCCTTCACGTCGTCGTTGCCGACGGTGAAGTTGCCATTGGCGGCATCCTGATACTGCGGGTCGATCTCAAGACCGGCCTCGTCGGCAATCTTCGCATTCTCGTTGCCACCGGGAAGGAAGCCAGGAGCTGCGAAGTAGGCGTTGTTCTCGAAGCGCGGCTGAGCTGTAGAGCTCTGGTTGGAGAACATACCTGCCGAATTGGTGACGAGGTTGTTGGTGAAGGTGATGCTGTTGCCGGCAAAGCGCACATAGAGCAGTCGCTTGCTGGAGTTGTTGCTCACACCGTTGAGTGTGCAGTGGTCGATGATGATCTCTGGCGATACGCTGAAGTCACCCGACTTGTCGTCCAAACGAACCATGTCACGGGCATCACACGATGCGTAGATGGTGCTGTTGGTGAGCGAGAAGCGCTTGTAAGCACCGGCACGGCAGTCGAAGAAGTCGGAGCCGTTGCAGTCGATGTGGTGGATGATACAGTTGTCTACCGTGATGTCATCAACCAGAGCAGCAACATTGATGTAGAAGAATCCCTTCACCACGTTGCGAATCTCACTGTTCTTGACGCTCAGAGAAGCGTAGCTGCCATCTTCGCCGAAGACGAACGAGTGGTCGCCCGACGATGTGCTACCATCAATGATTACCTGATCGACAGCCAACGATGCACCGCCCTTGAGGCTGAATCGGCCGAAGATGACGGGCTTGTTGTTCTGCTCCTTACCCTTGATGGTGAGGTTCTTGGTGATGCTGATGTTTGCACCTGTCGTAGTCTCGCCCGAAACGAGCGGATACTCGCCCGGCATGAGGATGAGGCGGTAGCCCTCGGGAGCTTCACTGATAGCCGTTGCCAAGTCGTCGCCCTCCTTCACCAGGATGTCGGTGGGTTCGAGCTTGATGGCGGTGGTGAAGGTGACGCGGCCACGTGTCTTGCCGTTGGCGGCCTTCATCGTAGCGGTGTACTTCGTCTCGGGCTGCAGGCCCGTGATAGTAGCTGTACCGGCTGCGATATCATCGGCGGTGAGCGTATAGGTCACCTTCTCCAGATTCTCGTCTTCGGGTTTCACCTCAATCTTCTCGGCTGCCTGTCCAGCGGGCCAGCGCAGCGTCACACTCTCAGCCTGGATGTCTTCGTCGGCCAGGTCGTAGAGAATCTGCTCGGCCTCCGTCTTGGCATAGGCTGTGCTCCACTTTGAGTCTTTCGAAGCGTCGCCAGAGGTGACAGCTTTCACACGGAAGGAGTAGGGCGTCTCACCCTGCAGACCTTCAACGAGTACGACAGTGTTGGTCGGCACTTCAACTGTCTTGACGGCCGAGCCGGCAAAAGAGAGGCTGTCGTTCTCGAACACCTCTACGACATAGCCCGTGGGACCTTCGACAGACTCCCATGTCAGGCGCACGTTGGTCTTGTTCACCACTCTGGCCTCCAGTCCTACGGGAGCCAGGTTGCGGCCCAGAACGAGCGACGTAATTTCGTCCATGGGGTCGCTACACGAAGCCATCGACAGAACGGCCACGGCCCCCAGGATATATTTTGCTATTTTTTTCATTTTCTTTTTTCTTTAAAGGGTTATTGAATGCAGCTGCTGTAGAGCTGCTTGCAAAACAGATAAGTGGTTGTTAGAAGCCGAGCCAAGAGTTGTTAAGCGTACCATTGCTCTTATCGACGAAGGTCTGCCAGATAGGCCAGTAGGCGTGAGTGCTGGGCGTGTTGACATAGAGACCGTCGATGAGGTCGTCGGTAATCTTTTCTTCTCCGAGCCACTTGCTCTTGCTGCGCTCGTAGCCCTCAGCTTCGAGAGCCTTACCCTGATCGTCGGTGTCGCCGTGGTTCAGGCCGTAGATGATGATGTTTTCACCTATCGTCTTTGTATAGAGATATTCGGGCAGGTCGGCATAGGCACCTTCGCGGTTGCGCAGTTGCTGCATGCGAGTCTTGGCCTCGGCCATCTTCTCGTCGATGAGGTTCCAGCGGATAAGGTCGGCCTTACGGAGCATTTCGCCTGCGAACTCGAAGGCACGCTGCTCAACGATGCCATTGAAGAACGCTTCCTTTGAAGCCGTATACTGTGCCATCAGGGCGGCCACCTTCGCAACGGGCAGGGCGCGTTCCAGGATAGGACGCATATACTGAGCTGCTGCAGAAGGACCTTCCAGTTCGTTGATAGCCTCGGCAGCCATCAGGTAGACATCGGCCAGACGCATATACTGGAAGTTGACACCATCGTCGTTGGTCGACGTGACGCGGCGGTTCATCCACTCGTAACGGAGCTTGCCGAAGCACCACTCCTTGACGGTGCGCAGTTCCTGTACAGCATCGTTGGAGTTGCTCCACTGATAAGGCACGCAAGTGATGTCGCGGCGAACATCCTCAACGTCGTAATCGTAGTAGAGGTTCGGCAGCGGACCATTCACACCACCCTTGTTCTGGGCGGTATACTGGTCGGCATGACTGTGTTCAACACCGAAGGTGTAGAGCACGCGGCCACGGCCATCGGAGAAAGGAATCTCCCAAAGGCTCTCTTTTCCGGCTGTCACATCGTCCTGGCAGAGCAGGCGGAAGTTCTCCTCGAAGGTTCCGAGCGTGTTGCATCCCTGATTGATGACGCTGAGACACTCGTCGCGAACGATGGGATAGAGTGTGGCAACGCTCAGCTCGGGGTCGTTGCTGCGGCGCACCGTCTTGTCAGAGCGATAGCTGTAGCCGGCAGCATAGAGGGCCACACGGGCGCGCAGTGCCTTGACGAAGGCTTTGTTGACACGCTCTGTGCTGCGTGTAATATCGTTGGCATTGGGCCAGTAGACCAGGTCTTCGGCCTCTTTCAGGTCGTCGAGCAGACGCTTGTAAATGACATCGCGGTCGGTGCGTTCCTGATAAATTGTAGCCGATGTGAGCGGTTCGAAGCGATAGGGAACATCACCCCAACCCTTGATGAGGTCGAGATAGAGGATGGCTCTGAGCGTCATGGCCTCACCGAGCAGCTGTGCCATTTCCGGACGGTTCTCGGGGTCGCCATATTCGCGGATGTCAGCAATGGCCTTGTTGGCACGCTCCACACCCTCATAGAACTTGGCATAAGCGTTGTTCTCGGTGTTCATCTGCGTGTTGTTGGGCGTAGCGTTATAAGCCGTCAGGTCGTTCTTGCCGCCGTCGGGAGTCTTTGAAGCCGAGGGTACGTTGATCATTTCCACGTCGGTGTTCAGGCCATAGTAAGGCAGGAATCGTCCGCGATAGGAATTGGTCTCGCCAAACGACTGGTGGATACCCATGACAGCCGTCTCAGCCAGTTTGTATGTGTAACCTACAACATCGCCTTCGAGCGAAGACTTGTTGGGTGCGTCCATATCGCAAGAGGCCAGCGAAGCAGCCAAGAGCATGGACACGACTGAAATATTCAGAATCTTTTTCATATATTGTTTCTCCTTAAAGATAATTAGAAGTTCAAGTTAAGACCAACCACAAACTGGCGGCTCTTGGGATAGGCTGAGTAGTCGACACCCGGGGTGAGGAGGCTGCCGTTGCGGCGCATCGACGACACTTCAGGATCGTAGCCGTCGTAGCCAGTGATGCACAAGAGATTGTAGCCCGTGACGTAGAAGCGGAGACTGTTCACGCCGAAGCGGCGTGTGAGCGTCTCAGGCAGGGTATATCCCAGCGTGAGGGTGTTCAGGCGGAGGAAGGAACCGTCGTCTACAGCCCAGTCGGAGAACACCATGCGGTCGGTATAGGGCGAGAACATCGTTGTGTTGGCATTCATCTGTGCCAGCTCAGCGGGATCGTTGCTGATGGTACCATCGGCACGGAGGTTCGTCCAGCGCTTGCCTTCAGCCATATCGCTGATCATGTTGCGATACTGATACTTACCGGTGGTGCAGAACTCAATCTTGTTGGCATTGTAGATGTCGTTGCCTACACTGAAGTTGAAGTTGGCACTCAGGTCGAAGCCATAAGCGCGGGCATTGATGGAGAAACCACCCGTGAAGTCGGGATTGGCATCGCCGATGATGCAACGGTCGTTGGCATCGATCTTCCCGTCGGTAGCATCGGCAACGCCGTCGCCGTCGGTGTCAACGGTGAGCATGTCCACCAGCTTCATGGTACCCGGGCGCACAGCACCCACCACGCTACCTGCATCGGCCACACCTTCCTTGAGAATCCACTTCTTGGTCGTCTCGTCGTAGCCCTGGAAGTCGTCTACCTCGTAACGTCCGGCAAAGCGATAGCCGAACATCTGGCCTACAGAACCGCCTTCCTCAATCCAGTAGTCGTTACCGATTTCAGAAGAAGCCCAGTACGACTCTTCACCGAAGGGCTGCATACCATTACCCAGACTCTTGATCTTGGTTTTGTTGAAACCGATGTTGCCGCTGATGGTCAGACCGTAGTCTTTCTTGTTGATGGCATTCCATGTGAGCGTAGCCTCGAAACCTTTGTTCTCCGTCTCACCGATGTTGCGATACTGGTTGTCGTAGCCCGTACCGGCGATGGGGAACTTCATGAGCAGGTCCTTGGTGGTGTTGATATATGCTTCGAGCGTACCGGTGAGTGCTCCGCGCAGCATGGTGAAGTCGAGACCCAGGTTGCGGGTGATGGTTGTCTCCCACTTCAGGTCGGGATTGGCCATCGTCTTCGAGGGAGCCCAGTAGTTGGAGAATCCGTTGATCCATGTTGTGGCGTTGTTCACGTAGAGCTGAGCCAGCTGACCGGTGGGGATGTTGTTGTTACCGGCTGTACCATAGCTCACGCGGAGCTTCAGGTCGTCGAGCCACTTCTCAGTTCCCTTCATGAAGGGCTCTGAAGAGATACGCCATGCGAGAGCTGCCGAGGGGAAGTAGCCCCAGCGGTTTTCCTCAGAGAACTTCGACGAAGCGTCGGCACGGAATGTAACGCTTAGGAGATACTTGTCCATGAAGTTGTAGTTGGCGCGGCCGAAGAACGAGAGCAGCTTGTCGTCGGGGTTGTAGAAGTCCTTGATCTCGTAAGGGGTACCCTGCGAAGTGAGGCGCCAAGCATCGCTTGCCGAATAGTTGGTGGGGAAGCCGTGCACCTCGTTGGTGTTCTCACGAATCTTTGTGATGACATACTCATGACCCAACAGGACGTTGAGCGAGTGGTTGTCCGACTTGAAGATGTTCTTGAAGTCGTAGCTCACGGTGTTGGTGTTGCGGAAACGATGACGGTTGGTGTCGACCATGCGGATGGCAGGCATTCCCTGGTTGTCCTTCGAGGGTACATTCTTAATATAATAGGTAGTGGTACCCCAGAAGCGCTGGTCGTACTGCTGATAGTCGTCGTAGCCGAACTCGGTCTTTACGCGGAACTTGTCGAAGATTTCCCATCCGAAGGCAGCAGCCATGTTCAGGGTCTTGCGCTCCTTCTTGCGGTCGTTGTCGCTGACGGAGGTGACGGGGTTGTAGAGGTTGCCCAGATCGTCGTCAGAGCTGCCGGCCTCGGCGGTGAGGTCGCTCAGAGGTATCGGTGTGTAGATAACCGAATACTTCAGGCGGCGGTCAGAGTCGTAGACACCCGTAGCATCGTTTGAACCACCACCGCGGACGTCGGTGTCCGAATAGCGTGCCTGCAGGTCGAAGGTGGTGCGCTTCGTCGGCTTGGTGTTCAGCTTGAGGCTGAAGTTGTAACGCTTGAAGCTTGAACCGAGCATGATGGCCTTGTCGTTCATGTGAGCGTAGCTGAAGGCGTACTTCACGGTTTCGCTACCGCCGTTGACGTTGATGTTGTGGTTGAACGTGTGGCCTACACGACCGAAGGTGATGTCCTGCCAGTCGTTCTGGGGCAGTCCCTCGTAGAGGTCGATGTCCTGATAGGTGCCGAAGAACTTCTCGTAGTTGCTCACGGCAGCCGAGTTCTTCAGCATGGCCAGCTCGTATTGCCATTTCACATAGTCGCTGGCGTCGAGCACGTCGAGCGTCTTGGCGATTTTCTTCCAGCTGTAGTAAGCGTTGTAGCTCACTTTCACCTTGCCCTCCTTACCGCTCTTGGTGGTGACGAGGATGACACCGTTGGCACCACGCGAACCGTAGATAGCCGTCGAAGAGGCATCCTTCAGCACGGTGATGTCCTCGATGTCGGTGGCGGGGATGTCGCTGATCGACTCTACGGGGAATCCGTCGACGATGAACAGCGGTTCGTTCGACTGGGTGATCGAACCACCGCCACGCACGCGAATCTTCACGTCGGCATCGGGAGAGCCTTCAGTGGTAGTGATTTGCACACCAGCCATCTTACCCGTCAGGGCCTCAGAGGCACTGGCTACAGGCACGGCGACGAGGGCGTCGCTGTTGACCGTCGCTACCGAACCCGTCAGGTCCTTCTTCTTGACGGCACCGTAACCGATGACGACCAGCTCGTTGAGCGTTGTCGACTCGTCTTCGAGCAGGACGTCTATCGTGCTGCGGCCATCCACGTTGATGGTCTGCGTCTTCATACCGACGTACGACACGACGATGGGGTTCTTGCTGGAAGTCAGTTTCAGCGTGAAGTTGCCGTCGAAGTCGGTCACCGTACCGTTGGTGGTGCCTTGCTCCATGATGGTGGCGCCGATGACGCCCTCACCCGTGGCATCCTTCACGGTACCACTAATGGTTTGCGCATTGAGGATGCCTCCGCCCAGGAACATGAGCAGCATCGTCAGCGCAATTCGAAAAGTTTTCAAATTACCAGACATAAATTACTATTTTAAATTAAACATAATGATATTCGGGGTTAGTACGCGTGCAAAGGTACGGATAATAATTAAATTGAGCAAATAAAACTTTCGGAAGTTAAATGCTATCTACGTTATCGTTTTCGTAAAAAGGATGAAAAAGAAGTCCTCCGTTTCGCAACAGAGGACTTCGACAAAGTTACAAAATACGCTGAAATTAATCAGACGTTATTTCAAAATAATTTTCTTTCCATTCTGGATGAAGATACCCTTCTCGGCACGAGCAACGCGCTGACCGGCCAGGTTGTAGATGGGAGCGTCGGCATTCAGCTCGGCGTTGACGTTGCTGATAGCGGTGGCACCAGCGGTGGTCGGGTCGACGGTGACGTACATCTCAGGCTGCTCGTTGTAGAGAATCATGATACCCGTGAAGGTGTAGGTGTTGCCTTCCTGCAGCTCATAGCCAATCTTCCACTTGTCGAAGATTTGGACGAACTTGTTGCTTGAGTCGTACCAGTTGTCGGTAGTCTTTGTACCATCCTCGTTGGTGGTCTGCTCCAAGTACGGTGTGACGTCAGCGATGCGCACCAGCTTGCAGATATTCTCGGGCTGGGCTGCTGTGCGAGCGTCCATGCTTTGGGGCGATACGGGCGAACCAGCACTGATGCTGAGGTTGTTCTCAGCCACAGCGGTGAGTTCTGGTGTACCGTTGAATTCGGTATACTGAGCCTTGATTGTGCCATTGAGGACATCACCGGCTTTCAGCTCGAGGCCTGTGTTGTAGAAGTCGATAGCGCCAGAAGCGTCCTGCACATAGATGTCGCGTCCGCCATTGTAGATAACCTGAGCGTTGGTGAGCGTCAGCACAGCTGTTGTACCTTTTTCAAGAGCCTTGAACTCAGCGATGTTAGCCACAGTCTCGTCGGGAGCACCTACGAAGTCCTCGGTAGGAGCAATCTCGAAGACGGTCTTGTAGGGGATGATGATACCTGTGATGTCGAAGGTCTTGCCCTCGATGTCGGTGGTGTTGTAACCGATGTGGAACTTGTCGAACACCTGCAGTTTGTTGCCATCCTCGTCAGTGCCATAGAAGTTGTTGCCCTCCTTCGAAATGGTCAGGCTGACGGTGACGAGTTCGCAAGCGTAGGCAGCAACTTCACCCAAGTCAATACCTGTCAACGGGGTGACAGAGCCATTAGAGAAGGTAATGTCATCAGTGTTAGTCTTGTCGCCAACAGCAATCAACTCAGGCATATTGTTGAATACTTTTAATTCGCCAAAAATACTTCCGTTCAGCACCTGTCCGGTTTCAAACTCAATGCCTGTCTGATAGAAGTCGATGGCTCCGCTTTGGTCGCGAACAAAAGCGTCGTCTCCTTTTGCGAAGATTACCAACGCATCTTCAAGCATCAGCTTAGCCTGTGTGCCAGCGGACAGGCCCTTGAAAGCCTCGATGCTACCAACCTTTGTAACATCGTCACCACTTTCGTCTTCTTTACCAAACTTGATGGTCACGCTGTTCAACTTGTTTGTTGCTGTTACGGTAAATACAATTTCCGACTCAAGGCCTTTCCACTCTGTACCTTCCATTTTACCCTTGTCTGGTTGAAGGTTGACATCGCTTGCAGAAGCACCGAATACAACACCTACAATTTGCTCACCTGTAGAGCTGATGGTTATAGTTCCATTGTAAAGGCGAAGCTGTGGGCCATTGTTCGTACCCCAAAAACGATTAGGGGTTCTATCTTCTTCAGTAGAAGCGGTAACCGTGAATGTGGCATCACCTGCAGTTATAACGAGGTCTGATTTTAAATCGCCAGCATCATCATAGTCTTCACCAGTTCCAGAAGAAACTTCAACATCCATAGTGTTGAAGTTTATAGTTTCTGTGCTTGTCACTATGGTGTTGACTTCTTCGGGATTTTCTGTTCCCTCACCAAGTGTAACCGTGATGGAATTGATTTGACTGTTTGCGTTGACAGTGAAAACAATTTCTTGTGCACTACCTGTCCAGTTCGTACCATTCATGGAGCCAATGTTAGCAGAAAGGTTAAACTTGCTGGGTGCATCGAATGCTACTTCAGCAATGTTATCGGCAGTAGAAATCGTTATCGTTCCAGAGTAGCAACGCAGCTGCGGAACATCGTTGTTTCTCCAGAAGCGGTTCTCATTGTTTCCCGAAGTTTTCGGAGACACCGTAATGGTCACTCCATCAATTGTCTTACTCCAAGCTTCCAAGATGTCGCCGGCAGTGCTGGCCTCTTCAATGACCTCACCGGTATCCTTGTCCTTGGTCTCACTCCACGACATGTCGAGATCCATCTCACCGAAGTTGAAAACAACCTCTTGTGCATTGACCTGCCCGGTGAACAGTGCCACGAGCAGCAATGCGAACATTTGTTTGATGTAATTTTTCTTCATAATTGTTTTATTTATAAGTTAAACGTTATGCACTTTGTTTGAATCATTCAGACTTTATTAGTGGTGTGAAATCCGACCAATTTTCTACCTTATAGCCTCTGATATCACGTACAGACTTTCTGAACCAATCTATCTTTTTCAAATTCTCTATTGCTTTAAACAGAACGCTTAAGTCGTCTGACTGAGTAAGATATGTGCTTCCTTGAATCCATTCAAATCCACAATCTTCGAGAATGTTCATTATTTCGTAATATGCGCGATTGTAGGGTTCACCATAGTATACCTTCAAGTCGGCAATAAGCATATCAAAACTAATTGCAAACATCAGGAAGCCTGTTGAGTTCTGAACATGGAAGATATTCCGAAAAACACATTACGATCAGCGGTCTCTGCAGAAATGACCGTACCTAAGAATGGATTCTCATGGACTTTGATAACGGTTCCCTGAATCCACTGGTTTGCAAGAGTCAGTTCTGGAGAGATATAGACGGTTACGCCTTTCTTTATTTCATTCGTCATAAGCTTATACTTGTTATTCGCTTGCAAAATTACACAAATTATTTGGATGCGCCAAACGTTTCAGTCATATTTTATTGTTTTTTACTATCGGAAACTTTTCAAATACTTTTCGGAGCAGACTTCCTCCGATGGCCGTTTTGTCAAGATAATTCACAAAACACCCCCTCTAAAACTCGCGTATTAGGAAGCGGGGAGGCTCTTGGTCGAAAATATCGCAAAAATAAGGCACTTTGTTCAATGCTCTGACAATGAACTGTTTAGCTGATTTTGTGTGGTGGATTACCCTTCCTTTCGATGCAATCTGCGGCAAATTGGTGACCAATATATGGCAAATTGGTGACCAAAATGCCGCATATTGCCCGGCAATATGCCGCTTATTACACCCTCGTTTGCCGTTTCCGATGCCCTCAGACACCATCTTTGGCACCCTCGAAGACCGTCTCCGGTCATTTTTTCAGACGTTTCGGCCATTCAACCCGTTGCTCTTACCCCTTCCCGTTCGTCAGGAAGGAGAAAAATCCTGAAAGTTTTTTGTCAAGATATTTCGTAGTTAATTGATACCTCAGAAGAGGTCTATGAAAAGGATAGAATCTTGCTCTCGCCTGCCTTCAGACTGACGGTCTGTTGCATGCCGTCAGCGTGTACGTTGGTGGTTGCGTCGGCTCGGGCTGTGATGGTGAGCGATGTGACCCGTCGGTCGCGCCACGTCAGGTCGACGACGAAGCCGCCACGGGCGCATAGTCCTCGGAAGCTGCCGCTGCTCCACGCTTCAGGGAGGCAGGGTAGGAGATGGATGTCGGTGGGAGTAGACTGCAGGAGCATCTCGGCCATACCGGCACAGCCGCCGAAGTTGCCGTCTATCTGGAATGGTGCGTGGGCATCCCACAGGTTGGGATAGGTGCCTCCGCCGCGACGGGCATTGTCACCCTGGTATTCGTCGGGCGAGACATAGCTCAACAGCTTCTTCAACATGCTGTAGGCTCGCTCAGTATCGCGCAACCGGGCATAGAGGTTGACGCGCCATCCGGCACTCCATCCCGTGGTCTTCATGCCCTTTAGCTCCAGAGTCCGCGCTGCGGCTTGCGCCAGTCGGGGTGTGTCGTCGAGGGTGATGTGGTGGCCGGGATAGAGTCCGAAGAGGTGCGACTGGTGGCGGTGGGTCGGCTCGTGGTCGCGCCAGTCGTGGTACCATTCCTGCAACTTGCCGTCGCTGTCGATGCGATAGGGCAGCAGTCGGCCGACGGTCTGTAGCATCTCCTGTCGCAGGTCGTTGTCGCAGCCAAGCATCTGGGCGGCAGCAATGGCGTCGGTGAGGCATTCGCGAATCATTCCGATGTCGGCCGATCCTCCGTAGAAGCCGGCACCCCGGTAGCCGTCGGGGGTGATGTAGGTGTTCTCGGGCGAGGTGGATGGAGCTGTCATCAGATAGCCGTCTTTCTCGGTGAGCCAGTCGATGCAGAACTCCGCCGCTCCGCGCAGGTAGGGATAGTAGGACGCGAGGAAATGGCGGTCGCGCGTATAGAGATAATGTTCCCATATATGCGTGGCTATCCATGCGCCGCCCATGTTCCAGTTGGCCCACATGATGCCGCCGTCGTGCTCGCCCACGGGGTTGGTCATGGCCCAGATGTCGGTGTTGTGACCCAAGCACCAACCTCGCTGCACACCGTAGTAGGCTTTTGCAGTCAGCTGTCCCGACAGACTCAGCGCCGCGACGAAGTCCATCAGCGGCATGTGCATCTCGCTGAGGTTGGTCACCTCTGCCAGCCAGTAGTTCTCTTCGAGGTTGATGTTGCTCGTATAGTTGCAGCTCCAGGGTGGCAGCAGCCATTTGTTCCACAACCCTTGCAGGTTGGCCGGTACAGCCTTCGTCCGCGAACAGGAGATGAGCAGATAGCGTGCATACTGGAAGTAGAGTTCTTCTAGGTCGGGGTTAGGCTCGCCAAGCTCTGTATAGCGCAGCAGCTGTCGGTCGGTGGGTAGTGCTGCTATTTCGGGCGATGTCGTTCCCAAGTCGAGATCTACGCGGCTGAAATAGGTCTGATAGTCGGCGATATGCCTTGCCAACAGTTCGTCGTAGGTCATTCTCACGGCACGTTCCATACGTTGTGCGGAAAGCAGCTTGTAGTCGCGTCCCTCTTTTACAGGATCTTTGTCGAAACCATTGAAACTGGTGACGTTGACAATCAGGAACAATGCTTCGGTGCAATCTTTGAGCACCAGCCGACCGTCGGTCTCGTTGCTGACCGTTCCGTTGGCCGGCACGATGCGCACCAGCGTGCGGAAGTGGATGCCCCGGTGGGGATCGTAGAAGTGTTTCTGCGTCAGGTTGTTCAAATAGTTGGGGTACGAATGGTAGGCAGCATAGCCGTCGACCGTCATCATCCCGTCGGCAGCCGATGTCGTGATGGGCAGGGGAGAGTCGAAGCGGAGACGGCAGGTCAGAGGCGTTTCCGACTGCAGCCGGACAACGATGAGACTGTCGGGAGCCGAAGCGAAATAGTCGGTTGTCACGCTTCGTCCGTTCCGTCGGTAGCTGTTGTGGGCTGTCGCATCGCCGATGTCGAGCCATCGGCGGTAGTCGCTCACGGCGGGTGCTCCGTCGAAGTCGATGAAGAGTTCGCCCACAGGCTGATAGTTCTCGCTGTAATGTCCTTGCTGCTCTTTCATGAGCCGTTCGGCAGTAGCGTAGTCTTCGCTGAAAAGCGCCTCGCGGATGGCGGGCAGCGACTTGTAGGCTTCTGCCGCGAACACGCCTCGTTCAGGTTCGCCAGTCCACAGCGTGATGTTGTTCAGCTGGATTTGTTCGCGGTCGGAGCCTCCATAGATGGTGGCCCCGATGTTGCCGTTGCCTATCGGTAGCGCCTCCTCGTAGTATTGGGCCGGGCGGTCGTAGTGCAGGGTGAGTTGTCCTGATGCGGCAGTTATCGGGTCTTCCGCCCAACCGGAGAGGGTGGATATGGCGAACAGCAGCATGACCGACTGGAGTCTTTTCCGTTGTGTCATAGAAATCGTTTGAAACAGATGGTTGTGTGTGCAAAGATACGTCTATTCTATGAAAGGAACAAATAATATCCACTAATTGTGTTGATAATTTTGCCATGTGAGTTTTTTTCTGTAATTTTGCATCCGTATTGCCTTTCTACAAACTGACAAAAGCATTGATTGGATGATGACAGGAACAGACAAACGGATAGGATCGTGCTCGGAACTGATAGATTGCATTCAGCAGGTAGGCTTCCTGCCGCTGTTGGAGAGTGGCATCTATGGTTTCTCGGCCGAGGCGATGGTGGAAGACGACTGCCGCTATGTGGTCTTCCCCGACGGCGGATGGGACTGGCCTCTGTGGAAATGGAAGGGGCAGGTCGTTGCAGAGGGCAACACCGTCTATGGTAAGTTTTTTGCCGGCAAGGCGGGCTTCGTCAGCCGTGAATGGTGGCCCGACCTGTGCAACTACCGACGCGCTGTCCACCCTGCACCCGAGGAGGGAACCATCGAGGACGCCATCCTCGAGACCCTGCGCGAGCATGGCAGCATGATCACGCGCGAGCTACGTGCTGCCTGTGGTTTCACGGGGCCGAAGATGCGCAGTCGGTTCGACGGGTATGTCACGCGGCTGCAGATGGCTTGCCGCATCGTCACCGAAGATTTTGTCTACCCTGTCGATCGTCTTAACCGCGAGTATGGCTGGGGATGGGCGCTGCTCACCACGCCCGAACAGCTCTACGGCCGCGACTCCTGTCTGTGTAGTCGTTCGCCCGAAGCGTCGTTCGAAAGAATGATCGGCCACATGCAGAAAGTGCTGCCTGATGCAGATGAGCGACAGCTGATAAAGATGCTGAAGTGAGCTTATATGTCCCCCAAAAGCATTCCCCCCTCTAAAAAACCTTTAAAACACCTATAACAATGATCAATCGACTTTTAGATTTCCTGAATGCTTCACCCGTCAACTTCTTGGCGGCGAAGAACATTTGTGATGAATTAGAGAAAGCTGGCTTCCGCCGCATCGACCCCACACAGCCGTTGGGCGAAGTGAAGGCTGGCGACCGCCTGTTTGTAACTAAGAACGATTCGTCGGTCTATGCCTTCCGGATAGGCCGTAAGACGATGGCCGACAGTGGCTTCCACATGATCTGTGCCCACTGCGATTCGCCGACCTTCCGCATCAAGCCCAACGCCGAGATGACGTGCGAGGGAGGCATCGTGAAGCTGAACACCGAGGTGTATGGCGGCCCCATCATGTCGACGTGGTTCGACCGTCCGCTGACGCTGGCCGGTCGTGTCATCGTGCGTGGCGCCGATGCCCTTACCCCCAAGACGCTGCTTATGCACGTGAAGCGTCCCTTGCTGCAAATCAGCAACCTGGCCATTCACTTCAACCGTCAGGTCAACGACGGCGTGAAGCTGAGCAAGCAGAAGGATGTGCTGCCCATCCTCGGCATTGTCAACGACGAGCTGGAGCGGGGCAACCTGCTTGTGAACGTCATCTGCGACGAGCTGAAGATAGACCGTAAGGATATTCTCGACTTCGACCTCTATCTGGCCGACGCGTCACCATCATGCACCTTCGGCGTTCACGACGAGTTCATCTCGTCAGGCCGGCTCGACGACCTGTCGATGTGCTTTGCCGGCCTGGAGGCCCTGCTGGCGGCTCCTGCAGGCGACGTGACGCAGGTGCTGGCTATCTTCGACAACGAGGAGACGGGCTCGCAGACCAAACAGGGGGCTGGCAGTCCGTTCCTGTCGGCCATGCTCAAGCGCATCGCGCTGGCACAGAGCGGAACAGAGGAAGCCTACTGGCAGGCAGTGGAGCGCGCTTTCATGATTTCGGCCGACAATGCCCATGCCTGGCATCCCAACTACAGCGAGAAGTTCGACCCGACGAACCATCCCGTGTTGGGTGGCGGACCGGTCATCAAGTTCAACGCGGCACAGAAGTACGCCAGCGATGCCGTCTCGGCAGCTGTCTTTGCGGAGATTTGCCGTGAGGCCGGAGTACCCTGTCAGCGCTTCGTCAACCACAGCGATGTGGCAGGCGGCAGCACGCTGGGCAACATCCTTGCTTCGTCAATACCCCTGCGGGGCGTGGATATGGGCAATGCCATCCTCGCTATGCACAGTTGTCGCGAGACAGGCAGCGTGGCCGACCACGAATATTGTGTCCGCGCCTTCACCTGCTTCTTCTCAATGAATTGATTTCTTGAGCAACGAGTTAGTTGTCAGCTGAGGCGCCGCAGCAACTCGATGAGCACCTGCCAGATGTCTTCGATGGTGTGCAGCTCGACGCGCTCACTGGTGGAGTGGGGTTCCACGATGCGCGGTCCGATGCTGGCCATCTCGATGCCGGGGAACTTCTGCACAAAGAAGCCGGCCTCCAAGACGAAGTGCATAGCCACCATGCGCGGCCGCCATCCCAACACATCCTGGAATACATCGGAAGTCAGGCTGAGGAAGTCTGACTTTTGATTTTCCTGCCAGGCGGGCGCTTCCATCACCAGCTTGCTCGTTGCTCCTCGCTTCTCGAAAGTCTGGCGGATGTCCTGACCTAACGCAATCATGTCTTTGTCGACGAAGCTGCGGGTGTGGGTGGTCACGAGAATGTTGTCGTCTTCAACGAGGATGCGTCCCACGTTGTTCGATGTCTCTACCGTTCCCTCCATCGTCTCGCTCATCTTCACCACGCCCTGCGGTATCTGTTCCAGACATTCCATCAGCGTGATGATGGCTTTCGGATTGATGACGGCGGCTTGTGTCTCACACGGAGTGATGGTGCACCGCATGTTAGGGTCGGTCTTGCCGTAGTTCTCCTTGAGCCATTGGTTCATGCTCTTTTGTTGTTGCTCGACGAAAGCAGCCATCTCTCCAGAGGCAACGCCCACGACGATATCGGCCGACGAGCCGATGGAAGCATTGGCCTCGCCCACGCGGATGGAAGCCACTTGGGCTTCGCCCTCGTTGAGGATAGCTGCCAGGATGGCCCACGAAGCGACGGTGGCGCTGATGCGACCCTTGTTGATATCGACACCCGAATGGCCGCCCAGTCCGCCGGTGAAGCTGATGCGATACCAGCACGTGCCGTTGTTATTCGCCTTGAGCATCTTCATCGGGATGCGGTGTTCTTGCATATAGGCTCCGGCGGCACCAGTGGTGATCGTGTCGTAATCCTCCGAGTCGAGGTTGATGACCTTTCGGCCGCGGATGAAGTCGGGCGACAGGTTGGAGGCTCCTGACATACCGTCCTCCTCGTTGGTCGTCGTGATGACTTCCAAGGGTCCGTGCACGATGCTGTCGTCCTCCAGAACGGCCAGTGCCATCGACAGGCCGATGCCGTTGTCGGCTCCGAGCGATGTGCCACGTGCCTTCATCCACCCGTTGTCGGTGTAGGCTTCGATGGGGTCGTTCAGCGGGTCTTTCATGCCCACGCACACCATGTCCATGTGGTTGAGCAGTACGATGGGTTCTGCTCCCTCATGCCCTGGTGTTGCGGGCTTGCGGATGACGACGCAGTTGTGGGCATCGCGGTCGTAAGAAAGTTGTAAACGCTCTGCGAAGTGGCAGAGAAAGTCGGCCACGCGTTCTTCGTGGTGCGAAGGTCTGGGAGTGGCGTTCAGTTGCTTAAAGATACTGAACACCCGTTCTGTTGTAGGCGTATTCATGGGTGATGATGAATTGTCAATGTTCAATGCTCTATGTTCAACGTTCTACGTTCAATGCTCAACGTACCAGTCGGCGAGTTTCTTCACACCGTCTTCTATCTCCACGCTGTGGGTCCATCCGAGGCTGTGTAGTTTGGATACATCGATGAGCTTGCGCATCGTCCCGTCGGGTTTCGACGCATCGAAGACAATCTCGCCTGAAAAGCCGATAGCCTTTGCTACGAGTTCTGACAGGCTGCGGATGGTCAGCTCCTTTCCTGTCCCGACGTTGATGTGGCAGTTGCGTATCTCGCCCAGTTGGGGTATCGCACCACCGCGTCCCTCTGAGTGGTCTCGGTCAACGGCACCATTGGTGCTGGCTCCATAGTGAACGGAAGAATATTGCTCGATGCCGATGATGTCCTTGAAATCTACATTCAGCAAGATGTGCACACTGGCGTCGGCCATATCCTCACTCCAGAGGAACTCGCGCAGCGGCGTGCCTGTTCCCCATAGCTCTACCTTATTATTATAAATACCATATTTGCTCAAGGTAGCGAGGATGTCGCCTTCCGAAGATGCTCCGTCTACACCTTCCACCGGGCGCTTGTCCAAGTCTTGGCGGATGGCGTCCCACTGCTCCTCGTGGATGAGCTTGGCCAGGTAGACCTTGCGTATCATGGCTGGCAGCACGTGCGAGTTTTCTAAGTGGAAGTTGTCGTTGGGACCATAGAGGTTGGTGGGCATCACGGCGATATAGTTGGTGCCGTATTGCAGGTTGTACGATTCGCACATCTTCAGCCCGGCTATCTTCGCGATGGCATACGGTTCGTTGGTGTATTCCAAAGGCGAGGTGAGCAGGCTGTCTTCCTTCATCGGCTGCGGTGCATTCTTCGGATAGATGCAGGTGCTGCCGAGGAATAGCAGTTTCTTTACGTTGTGGGCGTAAGCCTCACTGATGACGTTGCATTGCATCTTCATGTTCTGCATGATGAAGTCGGCACGATAGAGCGAGTTGGCCATGATGCCGCCGACGAAGGCTGCTGCCAGCACCACTGCTTCGGGCTGTTCCGCGTCGAAGAATTTCCTGACGGCCACTTGGTCCGTCAGGTCGAGCTCGCTGTGCGTGCGTCCCACCAGATTGGTGTATCCCCTGCTCAAGAGGTTGTTCCAGATGGCAGAGCCCACCAGTCCGCGGTGTCCAGCCACATATATCTTTGATTCCTTATTCAGCATTCAATTGATTTGCGATTTGACGATTGACGATTTGTTGTAATATTTACTATTTGATAATGCTAATGCTTCAAGTTTATGTCTACTTCACGATACCCTTTTCCAGATATTCGGCCAGGTTGGTGCGCACTTGGTCGCCGGCACGCTCTACGGCCACCTGTTCCATGTCGTGGTCCACCATCAGCTTGACCAGCTCCTCGAAGCTTGTCTTGTTGGGATTCCAGCCCAGTTTGGCGCGAGCCTTTGTGGGGTCGCCCCAGAGGTTGACAACGTCGGTGGGGCGGTAGAAGTCGGGCGACACCTCTACGAGCACCTTGCCTGTGGCCGTGTCGATGCCTTTCTCGTTCAAGCCTTCTCCTTCAAACTTCAGTTCGATGCCCACATGGCGGAAAGCCAGCTGGCAGAACTCGCGCACAGAGTGTTGCACACCGGTGGCGATAACGAAGTCCTCAGCCTTCTTCTGTTGCAGGATGAGCCACATACACTCCACATAGTCCTTCGCATAACCCCAGTCGCGCAGCGAGTCGAGGTTGCCCAGGAAGAGTTTCTCCTGCTTGCCCTGTTTGATGCGTGCGGCAGCCAGGGTGATCTTTCGTGTCACGAATGTCTCCCCTCGTCGCTCGCTCTCGTGGTTGAACAAGATTCCCGAGCAGCAGAACATGTTGTACGCCTCGCGATATTCCTTCACGATCCAGAAACCGTAGAGCTTCGCCACGGCGTAGGGTGAATAGGGGTGGAAAGGTGTGTTCTCGTTCTGTGGCACTTCCTCCACCTTGCCATAGAGCTCGGAGGTGGAAGCCTGATAGATACGGCACGAGTCGGTCAGTCCGCACAGTCGGACAGCCTCTAAGACGCGCAGCACACCCGTAGCATCGACGTTGGCAGTGAACTCAGGCGAGTCGAACGACACCTGCACGTGGCTCTGTGCCGCGAGGTTGTATATTTCGGTGGGGCGCACCTTCGAGATAATCTGCATCAGCGCCATCGAGTCGCCCATGTGGCCATAGTGCAGATGGAAATGCGGACGACCTTCCAGATGGGCGATACGCTCACGGAAGTCGACCGACGAGCGGCGTATCATGCCATGCACCTCATAACCTTTTTCCAATAAGAACTCCGACAGATACGATCCGTCCTGTCCTGTGACGCCTGTGATAAAGGCTACCTTTCTTTCGTTTTTCATTGCTGTTTTGTGATGAATGAAGAATTGCGAATTATGCATTATGCACTACTCTTAGTCTCGGCGGAAGATATCGCGGGTGTATACTTTCTCTTCAACGTCGTCGAGACAGCTGTCATAGCGGTTGGCAATGATAGCCTGTGACTGCTGTTTGAATTTCTCTAAGTCGTTGACCACACGCGAGCCGAAGAAGGTAGTGCCGTCTTCGAGCGTCGGTTCGTAGACGATGACGGTAGCACCTTTGGCCTTGATGCGTTTCATCACGCCCTGGATGGCCGACTGGCGGAAGTTGTCTGAGTTCGACTTCATTGTCAGACGGTACACACCGATGATGCATTCCTGTTCGCGTTTCATATCCCACTGTGCCGAAGCCTGATAGTAGCCAGCCTTGCGCAGCACCTGGTCGGCTATGAAGTCTTTGCGTGTGCGGTTGCTCTCCACGATGGCCGTCATCATGTTCTGCGGCACGTCCTGATAGTTGGCCAGCAGCTGCTTGGTGTCTTTCGGCAGACAGTAGCCACCGTAGCCGAACGACGGGTTGTTGTAGTGGGTGCCGATGCGCGGATCGAGTCCGATGCCGTTGATGATGGCCTGTGTGTCGAGTCCCTTTATCTCAGCATAGGTGTCCAGCTCGTTGAAGTAGCTCACACGCAGCGCCAGATAGGTATTGGCAAAGAGCTTCACGGCCTCGGCTTCCTTCATGCCCATGAAGAGCGTGTCGATGTCGGGCTTCAGGGCTCCCTCCTGCAGCATGGCAGCAAACTCCTTGGCGGCCTCTTTCAGCCGTTCAACGTCGGTGACGCTGCGGATGGCGGCATTCTCCTCGCCGAAGCGATCGTCGTCGATAATCTTCGGATAGCCCACGATGATGCGCGAGGGATAGAGGTTGTCGTAGAGTGCCTTGCTCTCACGCAGAAACTCAGGCGAGAAGAGCAGGTTGAAGTGCTTGCCTTTCAGCTCGGGCTTCTGCGCGAAGATGGCAGCATACTTCACATACAGGCTGCGCGTGTAGCCCACGGGGATGGTCGACTTGATGACCATGACGGCCTGCGGGTTGACACTCAGCACGAGGTTGATGACATCCTCGATGTGGTGGGTGTCGAAATAGTTGGTCACCGGGTCGTAGTTCGTCGGGGCAGCTATCACCACAAAGTCGGCATCGCTATAGGCTGTCCGGCCGTCGAGGGTGGCTGTCAGGCGCAGTGGCTTCTCGGCCAAGTATTTTTCGATATACTCGTCTTGAATCGGCGAGCGTTTGTTGTTGATGAGTTCTACCTTCTCGGGTATCACGTCTACTGCCGTCACCTGATGGTGCTGAGCCAGCAGAGTGGCAATCGACAAACCTACGTAGCCCGTTCCGGCTACTGCAATCTTGTAGTCTTTCATGTCTTTATCTTATTTTAGTATTGTCTGAACTCCTGAACTCCTAAACTCCTGAACTCCTAAACATAATATCCTTTAAACCACTTCATGAACTCCTGCATGCCGTCGTGGAGCGACCAGTGCGGCTTGTATCCACACTCCTCCTCCAGGTGGCGCGTGTCGGCATTCGTCTGATAGACGTCTCCGGGCTGCATGGGAAGGAATATCTTTTCTGCCGGCTTGCCATAAGCACTCTCCAGTTCGGCGATGAAGTCCATCAGCTTCACAGGATGCGAACAGCCGATGTTGTACACCTTTGCCGGAACGCCGTGCGGACACTCCTCGGCTACCGGCTGGTGGTCGATGACATGGATAGTTCCCTCTGCGATGTCGTCGATATAGGTAAAGTCGCGAATCATGTCGCCGTTGTTAAACACCTTGATGGGCTGACCCTTGCTGATGGCTGTAGCGAAGAGCATGGGTGACATGTCGGGCCGCCCCCAGGGTCCATAGACCGTGAAGAAGCGCAGACCCGTTGTCGCAAAGCCGTAGAGCTTCGAGTAGGCATGCGCCATCAGCTCGTTGCTCTTCTTTGAGGCGGCATAGAGACTCACAGGGCTGTCCACCTTGTCGTCTTCACTGTAGGGCACTTTCTCGTTCAGTCCATAGACACTCGACGACGAGGCATATATCAAGTGCTTCACCTCGTTGTTGCGGCAGGCCTCGAGGATGTTCAGGAAGCCCACAAGGTTACTCTGCAGATAGGCATACGGGTTGGTGATGCTATAGCGCACACCAGCCTGAGCGGCCAGGTTGACCACTTTGTCGAACTTCTCTTTGGCAAACAGCCGGTCAATGCTCTCCTTGTCGTCGATGGCCATGCGGATGAAGCGGCAGCCGCTGAACTTCTGGCTCTTCACTTCCTGTCCGAAGGGCAGGTCGTCGCCTTCAGTGATGAAGCCACATTCGCGCATACGACCGTACTTCAGTCGTACGTCGTAGTAGTCGTTGATATTGTCGATGCCTACCACTTCGTCGCCTCGCAGGGCGAGCATATCTGTCAGTTTCGAGCCTATAAAACCTGCGGCTCCTGTCACCAATATCTTCATAATTCTTAATGCTTAATGCTTAATGTTCAATGTTTAATGTTTAACTTCCAAATAGCTCTCCATCGTACCGATGTCGTGGCGTTTGCCAGGCATGGGCCAAGCGTGGAGCGTCGTCACGGAGACCAGATATCGGGCAAGGCTGCCCGGAGCGTCCATGCCACATCCGTGGTTCATGCAGTCGAGGATGAGGGGTATATCCTCGCGCGCGTATATATAGAAAGGTGGAACAGCCCAGTGGCTCTTTGGCTCGCGGGGCTTCTCCTCCATCTCGATGACGCGCATCTCGTTGTCTACGGTGATGACGCCCGTTCGCTGTAGCTTCTCTATCGACGGCTCCTCGTGGCACATGATGACCGACGACCGCTTCTCTTTGAAATAGTCAGCGAAGCCTTTCAGTGAGAAGTCCAGCAGGTTGTCGCCCGCCATCACCAACAGATCGTCGTCGGCGTTGTCGATGGCCAACAGCAGGTCGCGCACGGCCCCGAGCCGTCCCTCGTTGGTTGTTGTGCCGTCGTCGATGATGCGGATTGGTTTCCTCTCATCTCTTGCGTCTCGACTCTCACCTCTCGCCTTTGCCCATAGGTCGAAGATGTGGGCAAACTTATGGTTGGTCACCACGATATGCTCCTTGACCTCTGGAATCTGGTCCACATCGTCGAGCAGACGGTCCAGGATGGTTGAGTCGCCTATCTGTAGGAGGGGCTTCGGGAAGTTCTCCGTCAGCGGATATAGTCGTGTGGCATATCCAGCCGCTATCACAATACTCTTCATGAAGTACGAATTACGAAGTTCTAATTGTCAATTGTCAATTATCAATTATCAATTACAAAAAGTCTACCCCGTCGGCGAGGTCGCAGAAGTAAGCCTCGAAGGTGTCCTTATACTGCGGAAACTCCTTCAGATACTCGTCTTCCACCTGTCGGCGGATGCTCTCCTCCTTCGTCGGGTCTACCAGTGCGATGCAAGCCCCTTTGAAGCCTGCTCCGCTGAAGCGTCCGCCGAAGACCCCTTCGGTATGGCGCAATATCTTGTAGAGGGCTATCAGCTCAGGCGAGCCGCACTCGTAGTTGTTCATCGAACTCTCGCAACTCTCAAAGACGTACTGTCCGAAATGCCGTATGTCGCCCTCCTTCCACGCTTCGATGCCGTCGTGCACGCGATCGCATTCTGTATAGAAGTGTCTGGCACGTTTTGCAAAGCGCTCGGGCATCTGCTTTTCGTGCTTGAGGAATGTCTCCTCCGGCACATCGCGCAGACGCGTGTCCTGCAGCTCCTTCAGGGGGATGTCCTCGTAGGCTTGCATGATCCATGCTGCCGTCTTACACTCCGACACGCGCAGGTTGTAGTCGGTGCCTGTCAGCTTGCGTGTCACACCGCTGAAGAAGACGCCGATGCGGAAGGGCAGCGGCTGGTCACCCTTGCCAAAGGGCAGCAGTTCGTGCTTCCCCGTCTCTGTGTCGAGGTAGAGCAGCTTGTCCGCCTCGCAGAGCACCACGCAAGCCTGGTCAAGGATGCCGTTGTTCAGTCCTACATATTCGCGTTCGGCTTTCGACGCATAGCGGATAATCTGCTGGCGGTCCAGCCCAAGGTTGTTCACCTTGTCCAATGCCATGATGAAACCGCAGAGCAGGGCTGCCGACGATGACAGTCCGCCCACGGGCATCGAGCCTTTCACGATGCCGCGGATGCCGATGCGCAGCTGGTAGTCTTGCTGCAGGGCCCAGAGCGCACCGCGCAGATAGTCGCCCCAGTTCTGCTGGCGCTCGTCGGCCGGTCGTTGCACGTTGAAGGTCATCAGTCCCTCAAACGATAGCGAGGCCATCTCCACCTTGCCCGTCTCCTGGGCAGAAAACAAAAACTCGATGCCGCTGTCGAAGGCAAAGCCAGTGACGACGCCATGCTGATGGTCCACATGCGCCCCTAACGGGCAGATGCGGTAGGGTGAGAAGATGCGGTACAGGGCATCTCCCTTGCCGAAGAAAGTGCTGTAAGCTCTAAACAGTTCGTTCATGCCATTGATGATATTCATGATCTGAATGGGTGCAAAGATACGCATTTCTGTGCGACACACCAAATTTTATGTGACAAAAATGTGGAATTTCTGTAAAAGACACACAACCACCCCCTGTCATGCTTGTACAGGGAGTGGCTGAGCGATATAGGAGGTTGGTGCTGTCGTGCTTTACGGCACGAGCACCACTGTGGCTGAGCGTGCTGCCTGCGCACCCATGACGAGCACCTGTGCGATGTCGGCCGTCTTCGACGGTCCGCTGATGAAGGTGCCGTAGCCATAGTCGTTCATCTCGATACGGCGGTAAGCCTCGTGCATGTTGTTCACAATTTCCGACTTCTTCAGCAGGATGACGAGGTTTTCGGAGATGAAGCAGACAGCCTTCTCCTCCATCGCCTGCGGTATCCACACACAGGCATTCTCGGCCACGCCGAACACGCCGCGGATGATGCCCACATCGGTGCCGTTCAGGGCCTGCGGCGACCCGCAAGTGTCGGGATTGCGTGTGGCAATGGTCACCTCCGGCAGGTTCGAGGCTATCTCCTTGGCTTCAGGATAAAGCTCACGCACGAGCTGGTTGATATCCTGTCCGGGCTGCAGCTCTACGACCTTCCCGCCCACGGTCTCCGTCATGGAGATGAACTGTGCCAGTGGGTCGGGGTAGGTGATGCCTTGGATGTCGTCGAGACGGGGCATGTCATATTTCTGACGTATGTTCTTTCTGATTCTGTTCAGAATATCTTCTTTGTTTGATGCCATATATGTATTTGCGATTTACGGATTTACGATTTACTATTCTATCTTACTTCCTTTTCTGCGGGGGGATTATTTCACTTTGCCCTTCTTCCAAAGCTCGTGGAACGAACTCTTCGGGAACTTCATCATCTCGTGGCCGCCCTGCGCCCAGGGGTTCACTCCGCAGTTGATGAGCCCACGCGGTACGATGTTGGCCAGCGGGGCAAACTTCAGGGCTGTGTTGTAGATGCCGCTGCTGCCATACAGCACCTTCATGCCACGGCACATCAGCTTCTTCTCCGGGTTGGCTGTGCCGAAGTCGTCAAGCTGCTGTCGCCACTGGTACACCTGGTCGCCCAGGTTGATCTTCACGGGGCAGAGCGTCTGACAGCTCAGGCAGAGCGTGCAGGCCGAGACATTGCCCGAGTGCTTCTGCTTGTCGCGCAGCATGCCCAGGTTGATGCCGATGGGACCCGGAATGAAGTAGCTGTAGCTGTAGCCGCCCGAACGACGGTAGACGGGACAGGTGTTCATGCACGAACCGCAGCGGATGCACTTCAGCACCTCCCAGTGGTCTTCATTGGCTATCCACTCGCTGCGCCCGTTGTCCACGAGGATGATGTGCATCTTGTCGGCCGTCGGCCGTGCCTTGCGGAAGTGTGAGGTGAAGGTGGTCGTCGGCTGACCTGTTCCGGCGCGGCAGAGCATGCGCTGGAAGACGGCCAGACAGTCGTAGTCGGGGATAACCTTCTCCAGACCGATGGCTACGATGTGCAACTTGGGGCACGATGTCGACATGTCGGCATTGCCCTCGTTGGTGCATACCACGATGTCGCCCGTCTCGGCGATGCCGAAGT